>VBGU01000380.1 GCA_005881085.1 Chloroflexota bacterium
TGCGCAAAGCGCGCCGGGGAGTCCCCCACGAGTGCCAAAGCCGCGTCGAGGTCGACCCGGACGCCCTGGCGGCGGAAATACTCGGCCGTTCGCTCGACGTCTCGCCTCAGGAGGTCGCGGGCCGCCGGATGCACGACCGCGTCGACCGACTGGGAGAAATCGATGATCACCGGGCGCTCGCGCCACCACAGGACGTTGAAGGCGGAGAGGTCCCCGTGGACCAGCTCGGCGTCGAGGATCAGCCGAATCTCGCGCTGCAGCTCTCGCCAGACCCGCCTCGCGGTCACCAGGTCTAGGTCGACGTCGGCCAGCCTCGGGGCCGCGCGGTCGCCATCGCCGATGAAGGCCATGCGGTAGCCGTTATCGACCCGCTCCACTGGTGGAGGGACCGTCGCCCCAGCGTCGTGCAACCGTTGGAGCGTCGACCACTCGTGCGCCTCCCATCTCGACTGCAGGACCTCCTGGCCGAAGCGCGTTCGCTTCTTGATCGCGCGGTCCTCGCGAAACGTCCCTTCGCCCCAGACCCCCGCGTACAGATAGTCGTTGCGGAAACCGCGCTGACGCCGCGGCTTGAACCGCTTCTCCGCCATGAGGCACGTGCGGGTAGGACCGACCCGGGAGACGAGGTAGACCTCGCTCTCCTTGCCAGCCTTGAGCACGCCGAGATCGAAATCTTCGTACGGTGCGTCGGCAAGCCACTCGCTGGGGAACAAAGCGGGCACGCGTCCTCCGTGTTGGAGACACGTCGATGGGTGCGGCCGTCGCGCGCGTGGCGCTAGAGGGTGTCCGGCGCTCCCGCGATGCGGAGGCCGGCGGCGTCACGCGCGATTCGAACGCTCATCTAACGGCCTCCTGAAGTTTTGTCGACCCATGGTCGCGGGAGAAGGGTAGCACTCAGGGTGTCGGGCTCGGCCTCGATGGCCTCGACGGGAACGCCGGCACCAAGAGGTCCTGACCGAAGATGTTCGACCGGGGTGTGTCGCTCAGGAACTTCAAGTTGGCGACGAGGTCGGCATGATCAAGCATGAGCGACCGGTCGTCGTCGCTCGACACGTACCCCATCTCGAGGATCACGGCCGGGGTGTGCGCCGCTACGGCATGCTGAAAGCGGCTCCAGCTAAACGGGTAGTAGCCGCGCATTTGGCTGGTTATATGTGTCGGGTCGTAGTCAAGTCCCGTCGCCGCGCCATATGAATCCTTGATGTCGTTGAGGAGCGCGTCCTCGTACGGTCCGCGCCGCGCACCATGCGCCATCTTGAATCCGCTGTTCTCCCCGACGCCATCGCTGTCCGCGTGCAGCGCCACGAACGCGTCGGCGACGTAGCCCACCGGGATCGTCACCGGTAGGACGTCCACCGCGATGCCCTTCGAGTTGAGGATGACGCTCAGGCGCTGCGCGATGTCGAGATTGATCTCGACTTCGGTCACGCCTTCCCATTCGGCGCCGGTCTGCGGGATGAGACGTCGCAGCTCGTCGGGGACCTCGTCACTCTTCCAGTGACCCGCCTGAATACCGACACGCCGCGGCCCGGTCGGAACATTCTTTGGAATCGGGATACGCAGGCTCCCGGTGGCATTCGGCGCGGCCGTCGGACCGGGGGTCTGAACGATGACCCCGCCCGGCGGGGCCGCGGCGGACCACGGGTCGCTCGGGTCATCCGGATCCGAGCCGATCTGTCCGAGCGGCGCTCCGGCTGGCACGAAATTGGGATCGGCGACAGGGCCGAGGACGGGACCGAGCTTGAGCTCTCCGAGTTGGATCCCCGTGAGAGCGGTGTTCGCGACCACGACGAGCGCCACGAGAACCGCGGCCACCGCGACCGCCGCGGAGAAAGCTCGCCTCACCCGCGCATTGTCAGGCCGCGACGACGCCTCCGACCCACTTGATCCATAAGAATCCGCGAAGATTCGGGACCACGAGCCGGAGCGGGTACCCGTGTCCGGGCGACAGTCGCTCTCCGCCGACGTGGGTCGCGAGTAACGCCTGTTCGGCTTCCGAGCGGTCGAACGTCCATCGATGCCCGGTCAGGGAGACCACCTCGACACGTGTCGCGCCTTGCCCCATCCCGCTTCGTGCGAGCACGTCCATCAGCGAAACGCCCGACCAGCGCTGCTCGCTCCACCATCCGCCGGTGCAATCGAGCACGACCGATGCCTCGCGCCGAGGGAGCGCGCCCAGATCGGCGTAGGAAAGCTCGATCGGTCGAGCACTCGCCGACCCGCTGACGCGAAGACGCCAGGAGTCGACGTCGACGGTCGGCACGCTATCGAGGCTCCAGATCGTCATGGGAAACGCATTGCCCGTGAACGAGCCGGCGTGGCGCGAACCGCTGCCACGTCGCGCGAGCGCGACGCGGTCGAGCGCAACCGTCACGACAAACGAAGCGGCGAGCAGCGCGAGACCGCGTAACGCGGCGCGCCGCCCGGCAAGAGTGACGAGGGCGGGCCGCGACTCGCCGCGTGCGAGCACGTGAGCCACGACGATTGCGGCGAGCCCGAGGCCGGTAATGACGTGGATGTTGAGCGCCGAGTATGCGAATGGCCGATCGAACGAGACGAGTCCTGCGGTCCACGCGAGACCCAGCCCCGCGGCCGTGAAGGTCAAGCCCGCGGTCGCGAGCCCGATCCAGACGCCCGATCCGCGAACGCCGCGACGACGAAGCGAGCGCCGCGCTACACCGTACTTCCAGACCAGCGCGAGGACCAAAGCGACACCCGCGACGCGATGCGTGAGGTACAGGATGCCGGCCGCGGTGTCAGGTAGGAGCCACGCCACGATCCCCGACACCAGGAGGGTCGCGATCGCGGCGAGCAACACGAGATTACCAAGCCTGCGGGGCACCGAAGCGATGCTAGTCCGCGGCCGCTGGCAGACTGCCCGTGTGCGCGAACATGATCTTCTCGTCCTGAGCGAAGACCCGTTCAACGCGGAGACGCGGCTCGACGACAAGACGCCCACCATCACGCCGGCGGGCAGCCATTACGTTCGGACTCACTTCCCGATCCCGACCGGCCCGCGATCGATCCTCATCGACGGGATTAGCACGACGGCCTCGATCTCG
>VBGU01000382.1:0-637 GCA_005881085.1 Chloroflexota bacterium
CACATGCCGTTCTTCCAACAGACCGCTGGGTGCGATATGGAATCGCCACAATAAACACGCTCTATCTCTTCGTTGCCTCGACAGGAATCGTCCCGCTGGTCCGGAGTGCGACGGGGGGATAGCCCGCACCGCGCTCCAATCGATGTGGCGGTCACCCCGGAACCGCCGTCAACAGGAAACTAGTTCGGGGTCTGCGCGTCCGTGATTACTTCGGCGTCCCGACCGAATCGCGGTCGCGCGGCTTCTCGCCAGCCCCCGCCAATTTCCTCGTAGACGACGAGCTCGGTCACCACGAAATCGGCATCGAGTCTCTCGCCGCGCAGCGCCGCCCACGCCTCGTCGGCCTGCCGCGGGCTCGTCACGCTGTCGCGGTGGAGCAGCGTGATGTGCGGCCGGTACGCGGGATCGTCGGTCCCGACTGTGGAAATGCGGAAGCGCCGTAGATCGTCATGCGGATCCAAGACCGCGACGTAGATCCCGGGCTCGGCGCTCCATCGCTCGACCGCGCCGGCCCGGAGCCGAAGCGGCGCTGTCGCGCGGACCAGCCGCTCGAGGTCCAGTGGAGCGGGGGTCTCGTAGAGAACCGTGACGTGCGACTCGATGCGCGCGGCCATGCGTGGATCCCAACGCCGTCGGA
>VBGU01000382.1:698-2469 GCA_005881085.1 Chloroflexota bacterium
GCCTGGTAGAACTTCGTCGATCCGGTCATCGCGAGCTCGTGCGTTCCGCCTTCAAGCCGCTCCTGCGCGTGCTCGCCGGCTGACTCGAGGTGCAGCACGCCGTAGTCGCGGATCATCGAGAGCGGAAACGGATGCGAGATGCTCGCGTCCTGCACACGGTCGAGGAGCAGCGCGGCCTGCGTGCGGTTGAGCACGCCGCGCTTCGTGATGATGCGTCGATCCGTGAGCACGAACCACTTCGCGCTCCACGGGATCCACTGCACGATGAGCCAGATCGTCAGGAGGCCGAACACCGCACCGGAAGCCACTGCGAGCGGCGGCGCGATCGGGGTGAAGAAGAGAGAGAGCACGACGAGCGCGATATCGATGAGAACCAGCGGCTCCCAGAGAAATAGCGGCCGCGTCGCCATGATCACTTTTTCGTTCGGCTCCAGGATGATGTCGCGGGGTGCCATCGCGCGCGAATTCTAGGCGTCCGTGCGTGCGGCCTGCCGAGCGCTTGCGGTTGCGATGCGCCCGCTGTCCTCTCACCATCGCCGCATCCCGGCGCTGGAGGTCGTCATGCGGCGTGCGTTCGCGCTCGTTGTTGTCCTCGCGATCGTTCTCACCATCGCCTTCGCGCCACAGCGAGTTCCGCGCGTTCTGGGTGGACGCGTTCGGCGAGGGGATCTTCAACGACGCGGAGGCGACGAAGCTGGTCAACGCGGCGAAAGCCGCGAACATCAATGCGCTGGTCGTTCAGATCGGGCGGCGCGGTGACTGCTTCTGCAACCGCGCCAGCATGCCCCGCACGCAGGCCGGGATCGCACCGCGCCCTTACGACCCTCTCGACGCGATCATCGCCAAGGCTCACGCGGCCTGAATTCAGGTCCTTGCATGGATCATCACGACCGCGCTTTGGAACAGCTCGGTCGCGCCGCTCGATCCGAGCCATGCGTTCAACCAGCACGGGCCGTCGAAAACCGGGTACGACAACTGGCTCGGGGTCCGCTACGACGGTGCCCTCCGCGAGAGCCCGAGCTCGGCGGCGAACTGGTTCTTCGATCCAGGCCACCCCGACGCCGCCAACTACATCGCGGAGATGTACCTGTCGGTCGCGCGCAACTACGCGATCGATGGCCTCAACTTCGACCGCGTGCGGTACCCCGACCTGCCACTGCCGGCGTGGCCGGCGGACAACGCGTGGGGCTACAACCCGGTCGCGCTGGATCGCTTCCAGGCCGCGACGGGTCGTGTCGATCGGCCGCTGCCCAACGATCCGCAGTGGTCGCAGTGGCGGCGCGATCAGGTCACCAACATCGTCCGCAAGGTCTATGTCGAGGCGCACGCGATCAAGCCGTACCTCCGCATCAGCGCCGACACCATCACGTACGGCGACGGCCCGCAGAGCTACGGCGGCGACTGGACCCAGACGCGGCCCTACCGCGAAACGCTCCAGGACTGGCGAGGGTGGATGGAGGAAGGGATCCTCGACACGAACATCCCCATGAACTACAAGCGCGAGCACTGCACCGCCACAGGGCCGGGCTGCTTCGGGGACCAGCGAGCCTGGTACACGAACTGGAACGAATTCGCGAAGGACAATCAGTACGCGCGCTCCACAACGATCGGCGCGGCCATCTATCTCAACACGGTCGACGGCTCCGTGATCCAGGTGCGCAAAGCGCTAGCGCCGAGCACCGCGGGGAACAACGGGATCGGCTGGGTCGGATACTCGTACCGGACGCCGGACTGCCGCACCAATTCCTCGTGCAATCCGCCACTGCCATAC
>VBGU01000381.1:0-2311 GCA_005881085.1 Chloroflexota bacterium
TCGCGTGGGGCATGTCCTGCGGGAAGGCCTCGACCGAGACCTCGGAGCGCGCGTGCAGCAGGACGGCGCCGAGCGTTCGCACGGCGGGCGATTCCTTCACGAAGTGGAGCGGCACGTCGGCATGGGTCTTCTCGGTGAGCGAAACGCGGGCGAAGTCCACATGGAGCATGCGGCCGCTGACGGGATCGCGGCTCACGTCGTAGATCAGGGCGGGCACGTCGCCGCCGTCGAGCCCGGTCAGGGAAAGGAGGGTCGTGTTGCCCCAGCGGCGGTAGGAAAGCTCAAAGGTGTGTTGATCGGTCTCGACCGGTGTCGAATCGGCGTGTCCGCCGTAGACAACGCCGGGGAGCAGACCCTTGCGGCGAAGGGTGTTCACCTTCTTACCGAGGACCTGGCGCGGACGGACGCTGAGCTTTTGGGCTTCGGCCACGATTGAGCGCTCCCCTGAAAGTTGTTGCGGAGACCTAATTATGGCTCAAGGCGGGGTGGGGAAATCGAGCACGAGCCGGAATGGCCCGGCGAGCTCGCTCACTTTCGGGCATGCGAGGTGGTCAAGGCCCACGCCCCACAGCAGCACGCGCTCGAAGTCCTCGACGAGCTTGACCTCTTTTATGAGCGGCGTGGTCGGCTTCATGTCGTTGCTGCCCGTGTAGCTCGGCGTCCCGTTCGGATTCTGGGTCGAGGCGTTCTGGAACCGCGCGCCGAAGAGGGCGTTGCCCCCGATCGTGACCGGCTGCCCGCTTGGGCCAGAGAGCGAGCTCGCGGCCTCGACGGTGTACGCCGGCATGCCGAAAGGTCCAGGGGCCGTGCTCTGGCCGAACTCGAACACGAGGCGATCAAAGCCGGGCTGGTGCGCCACTCGGACTGCCACGAGCTGGGCCTGGTTACTCGCGTTTCCGCCGGTCGTTCGGGGGCAGGCGGCGGCGGGCGACGATCCCGGGCTCGCACTCGGGACACTCGTCGCCGAGGTGCTCGGGCGCACCGTGGCGGTCGCGCTTGGCGAGGCTGAGGGCGCCGTCGTGGGTGTTGCTGACCGGGAAGCGGACGGAGTAGGAGTCGCCGTGAGCGGCGAGGCCACGTCTGGCTGTGGTCCGCACGCGCTCACGACCACGATGCCGATAGCCAGGGCCAGCGCCCCGTACAGGATCAAGCGTCCAAACATCTGGCCCAAGCCTGAGTGACTAACGGCCTGCTGTCGAGTTCGTCGACAAGCAGCCGAGCATTCTGTACGAAGTCCGTACGGGCGACCATTTTTGGTAAAATGCCTTTTGAGTGGCCGATCGCCTGCGATTGGCGCTGGTGTTTCACCAGCACCAGCCGGCCGGGAACTTCCCGTCAGTTTTCCAGGACGTGACCGAGCGGGCGTATGCCCCGCTGGTGGCCACCCTCTATCGGCACCCCGAAGTAAAGGCCACCCTTCACTTCTCCGGACCGCTGCTCGACTGGCTGGAAGCCAACCGCCCAGACGTCATCGGCGACCTCTCCGACCTCGTCCGGCGGGGTCAGATCGAGCTTCTCTCCGGGGGCTACTACGAGCCCGTTCTGGTCGGGGTGCCTCGGCGCGACGGTGTCGCCCAGATTCGGGCGCTTTCCGATCGGGTTCACGCGATCTTCGGACAGCGCCCCCTGGGCGCGTGGTTGACCGAGCGGGTTTGGGAGCCACACCTTCCGTCCTTACTCGCCGAAGCTGGAGTCGCGTACACGGTCCTCGATGACGAGCACTTCCTCCAGGCAGGACTCCGCCCGCAGGAGCTCGGCGAGTCGTACGTCACCGAAGACCAGGGCCTTCCGGTGATCGTCTTCCCCGGAAGCGTGAAGCTCCGCTACCTCATCCCGTTCCGCGACGTGAGCCAGACGATGAAGGAGCTTCGCGCTCGAGCCGACGAGGGCGCGCGCCTCGTCGTCTATGCCGACGACGGCGAGAAGTTCGGTGCGTGGCCAGGCACCTATCAGCGCGTGCATAAGGACGGCTGGCTCGAGCAGTTCTTCTCAGCGATCGCGCAAGCGGACTTCATCCAAACGACGACGCTCGAGGACGCCTGGATCTTCCAGAAGCCCGCGCGGCGGGTCTACATTCCGGCCGGGTCCTACCCCGAGATGGCCGAGTGGGCTCTCGAGCCGAACGCCTCGAAGCGGTACCAGCAGGCGCGGAACAAGCTCGGGGACGACTTCTCAGCCCTCGTGGCCGCTCCGCTCTGGCGCAACTTTTTCGCGAAGTACCCCGAGTCCAATGGCTTGCAGAAGCGAATGCTCATCGTCAGCGAGGAGCTCGCGCGCCGCAGCATCCTCGACGCGTCCGCGGAGGTCCGTC
>VBGU01000381.1:2332-2864 GCA_005881085.1 Chloroflexota bacterium
AACGACTTGTACTGGCACGGCGTGTTCGGCGGCATCTACTTCCCGCACCTTCGCGCCGACGCCTACGCGTCGCTTCTCAAGGCGGAACGGATCCTGTCGGAGCGGCGCACCGCGGCCGGCGAGCAACGCGACTACGACGTCGACGGCTACGACGAGTACATCTTCCGCGGCAACGCCGGTGCGGTGTTCGTGCACGTCCAGGGCGGCGCCGTGATCGAGTGGGACATCTACGCGTCGGCGACCAACCTCGTCGACACGCTCGCGCGCCGGCCCGAGGCGGAGCACGAAGCGCTGCGCCGCGCCGAAAAGTCGGGCAAGGTCCTGGTCGGCAAGGCGGCGGAGAAAGAGACGAAATCAATTCACGAGGCCGTCCGCGCGCGGGAGCGCGGGCTCTCCAAGCTGCTCGAGTACGACGTCGCGCGTCGCGCGTTCTTCCAGGACAGCTTCCGCGTCGGAAAGGGCGAACCGGTCGTGCTCCATGCCTACTACTACCAGCTGACTCCGCAGCGCGAGGCGCGCACCGTGAGTCTCA
>VBGU01000117.1 GCA_005881085.1 Chloroflexota bacterium
GCCGCGAGCGGGCGAACCGTAGCGCCGTCTGGCCGTCCATGAGCTGCGGCCCCGCGGTGATATCCAGGCGCTCTATTCCGTAATCGGGGGTGGGATAGGACTCGTCCCGCACCGGCCGTTTCACGTCGATCACCACTCCGCCGACGGAGTCGACGATCTTGGTGAACGCGTCGAAGTCCACGAGCGCGTAGGCGTTGAGGCGGATGCCGAGCAGATCCTCGACGACCTTTCGCGCGAGGTCGTAGCCGCCGTAGGCGTATGCGGCGTTGATCTTGTCCGTGAAGACGCCGGGGCGGTCGATGTACACGTCACGTGGGATCGAGAGCATCGCCGCGGTCTTGTTCACCGGGTCGAGGCTGAGGACGATCATCGTGTCCGTGTTCTTCGTGGTCGACGCATCGTCGCGTGAATCGATCCCAAGCAAGAGAACGTTGAGCCGTTCCGTTCCGGTCCACTCCGGCGGCGACGGTTCCTGTCCGCCGGCGGTTGTGCCCACGAGCGGCGGGTTCGCGAGCGGCGCGAACACTTTCGATGCGAGCCCTGCCCAAGGAGCGGACCCGCGATAGGCGGCAGCGTAGAACGCGGCGAGCGCAATGCAGACGACGCCGAGCACCAGGTAGTCGACGACGTGCCGACCACGAAGCGAACCGATGTCGCGGAGCTTTCCCGCGAACGCGTCGGCGACCACGAAGAGGTGGTACATGAAGAACGCGCTGGCCACGAGGAACGTGACCGCCGCGGCGTTTCGGAGAACGAAGCTGGTGAGCGGGTCCGCGATCGCGACAAATGCGCCGGCGAGCAGCACCGTGAAAATTGGAAGGACGATCATCAGTGCGCCGCGCACCCATCGTCCGCGGTACATCTGACCCAGCCCCGGCAAGAGCAACGACAGGATCGCTGCGAACCCGGGGGAGCCGCTCACCGATGGCGCCGAAAGCAAGCGGGCGCGCGGTAACGCGGCCGACGACGCTCCCCGATTCGACACCGAACCGTAAGCGTACGAGACTCGGCCTCCCTTAGATGGAGCGTCAGCTTCCGGCCGACTCCGCGACGCTGCGCGGCGCTCGCGCCGTGGGGATCGTCTGCGCCACGCTCTTCATCCTTCCGGTGATTCTGTCGATCGCATTTCCGTCGGCCTTCCTGTTCCAGCCGTACAACCGGATCTACGAGCGGATGATCGCGGCCGTCCTGCTCGCCTTCGGTCTCGGCCTCCTCCTCGCGCTTCGCGATCCGGTCCGCAACGCGGGGGTCTTCGCGGTCGTCGGACTCGCCACCGGACTTCTCGGAGGTGCGGTGGTGTACGCGCTCGTCGTCGATCGTGCGGATCCCCTCCACTGGGTCGCGCAGGTCCCGATCCTCGCGGCAATCACCGCGACGCTCGAGATCACATACACGCGCCTTCGCCGCCCGAACCCGATCGTCGTGCGCATCGTCGTCGCGGCGGTGGTGCTTCTTCCATTCGCGTTCTACCTGCACGACATGGCGTACGCCGCTTTCGTCGCGAACCGGTAGCGTTCGAGTCATGACGCCGATCGTGCAAGTCAACGACCTGCGAAAGCGCTACGGCGAGATCGAAGCGGTCCGCGGCATCAGCTTCTTCGTCGAGTCGGGAGAGGTCTTCGGCTTGCTCGGTCCGAACGGAGCGGGGAAGACCACCACCGTCGAAATACTTGAGGGACTCCGAAAGGCCGATGGCGGGGCGGCCACCGTGGCCGGAGTCGACGTCTTCAGAGACCCCGCGGGCGTGAAGCGGCGGATCGGGGTGCAGCTTCAGGCGAGCGCTTTCCCCGACAACCTGACCGCGCGCGAGACCGTGCGGTTCTTCGCGGCCTGCTACGACCTCGTGGTCGACGAGCTGGCGCTCCTGCGTCAGGTCGAGCTCGAGGAGCGTGCGCGGCAACCGCAGGCGAAGCTCTCGGGCGGCCAACGACAGCGGCTTTCGATCGCGACGGCCCTTGTGAACCAGCCGCAGGTCCTCTTTCTGGACGAGCCTACGACCGGACTCGACCCGCAGGCGAGACGCAATCTCTGGGAGCTGATCCGGAGCATCCAGGCCCGCGGAACGACGGTCTTTCTGACGACCCATTACCTCGACGAGGCCGAGATCCTCTGCGATCGGGTCGCGATCATGGACGAGGGGAACATCGTCGCGCTCGACCCACCGCGGAAGCTGATCGACGATCTTCTCGGCAGGGGATTCACGAAGCCGGTCCTGCAGCAGAAAGCCAACCTCGAAGACGTTTTCCTCGACCTCACCGGTCACGAGATCCGCGACGCATGAGGCAAACCTTTCGCCTCTTCGCACTGCTCCTTCGCGGCTACCTGCGCGACCGCACGGCACTCTTCTTCAGCCTGATCGTGCCGTTGATGCTGATGGTGATCTTTGGCTACCTGAACCTCGGTGACTTCGGCCGGGTGTCGGTCGCCATCGACGATCAGTCGAAGAATCAGTCGAGCGCGCAGCTCGTCCAGATCCTGAAAGGGATCGAAACGCTACAGCTGACCGACCTCCCTACGGACCAGGCCCTGACGAAATTGCGCCGGACCGAGCTCGACATGCTCATCGTCATCCCGCAGGAGTTCGCCATCGCGCCCGCGCGACCCGGGCAGAACGTCCCGCAGATCGTCGTCTACGGAGATGACGCGCGGCCGCAGCAGGTCGCGGTGGGTCGCCAGATCGTGGCGCAGGTCATCGATCGGCTCTCGTTCGCTATCACCCAGACGGCGCCGGTCATCGGCGTCAAAGAGGAGACGGTGCAGGGCGTTCGTCTTCGGTACGTCGATTTCCTGGTGCCGGGGATCCTGGGCGTCAACATCATGCAGCTCGCGATCTTCTCGGTCGCCTTCGCGCTAGTGGCCGACAAGCAGCGCGGTGTGCTGCGGCGGATCATGGCGACGCCTGTTCGGGTCCCGAACCTCCTCGCTGCGCACGTGCTTACGCGGCTCATCATTGCGACGGGGCAGGTCGCCGTGCTGCTCCTCGTCGCCCTCGTGCTCTTCAGCGTAACGATCGTTGGCGGTCTCGCTCCACTCTTTGTCGTCGCGCTCCTCGGGTCGATCCTGTTCCTCACGATCGGGTTCGCGCTCGCCGGCTGGGCCACCACCGAGAATCAAGTGCCGGCCATCGCACAGCTCATCACGCTCCCGCAGTTCTTCTTCTCGGGAGTGTTCTTCTCGAAGAACGCGGCGCCCGCACTCATCCGGCCCGTCACCAACCTGCTTCCGCTGACGCTCCTGAACGACGCGCTCCGCGAGATCAGCGTGCAGGGCGCGACCCTCTGGGACGTGCGGACCCAAATACTCGGGCTCCTGATATGGACCGTCGCCGGCTTCATCCTGGCCGTGCGGCTCTTCCGGTTCGAGAAGTTTTAGCGGGCTAATTCCTCGTGCACGACCCGATGCACGACCGCGCGAAAGTGTCCCCAGTCAGCCCAGTCGCCGCCGATCTCTTTCGAGGGCGCGCTCGCGACCCGATCGAGTCGATCGGCGACGTCGCCGAGCGCCGCTGGCTCGACCTCGATCCACTCCTCTATCTGCTCCTCGAGATCGCTGGTGTGGAAACGCCCGCCCACCTCGTCGAGCAAGAACGCGAAGGTGTGGAACAGCGGCGCCCCGTCCGGCGCCGACACCGGACGGTAGGTGATCCACGCAAGGAACCGCTTCGTCTCGGTCTCGAGGCCCGTCTCTTCCTCCGTCTCCCGACGGAGCGCGTCGAGGATGCGCTCGCCGTGGTGGATGCCGCCGGTCGGTAGGCGGTAGGCCCCGCGCGGATAGAAGGTCTTGATCGAAAGAGGCACCTTGCCGTTCCGCCGGCGCATGACCATGCAGACTTCGGCGAACCGGTCGGGCCGCTGGACGGGGTCGAAGAACGGACGGATCAGGGCATCGACTCGGCGCGGCTCGCCAAAGCGGGCCGCGATCCGAGCGATCTCTTCCTCGAGCTCCGCCAATCAGTCGCGATCGTACTTGCGCAGCACATCCTCGAGCCCTTCGCGGAGCAGCACCGCTTCTTTCGTCTTCTTCCGCTCGGCCAAGGCTTTGAGGCGCGCCAGCTGCGCGGCGCTGTAGTAGGAGGACTTGAGCACCATGTCGTCGGCCGGGGTGAGTCCGACGGTGTTGCCCCCCTGCTCTTTCGCGGCGTAGAGCGCGAGGTCGGCCTTGCGCATGAGCTGCTCGCCGGTCTTTGCGTCTCTCGGCGCGTTGGCCACGCCGACTGTCGCGCTCGCTCCGAAGCGAGCGGGTATCGCCCTTCGCAGCGCCGTGGCGAGTTCGGTCCGCAAGTGCTCGGCGCGGAGGAAGGCAGTCTCAAGCGAGACTCCCGGTGCGAGGAGCGCGAACTCGTCGCCGCCAACTCGCTCGAAGGTCCAACCCTCAGCCTTCGCGCGTGCGCGCAGGATCCGCGTCGCTGCCGCGATCGCGGCGTCGCCGAGATCGCGTCCTCCCTTCTCATTGAGGACCTGAAGGTTGTCGAGGTCGACTAGTAGGAGTGAGGCGCCGCCCCCCTTGGCGGCTTTGTCCGTCGCCTGGGCGAACGCTGTCTCAGCCTTTTGCCGCCTCAACATATATCGAGATAAGATATATATATGTGTGCGATGTATGTCAACTCCGGTCTAGGTCTCTGGGACCGGATCGGCCCGATTTGGCGGATCGCCTTCGAGGAGGCGTGGGCGGCTTACGTTGCCGGAACTGTCCCGGTCGGGGCGGTGCTCGTAGATGTGAACGGCGCGATCGTTTCCCGAGGCCGCAACCGGATCTTCGATAACGCCGTCGCTGGGCACATCGGCGGATCGCGGCTCGCCCATGCCGAAGTCAATGCGCTGCTCGGGCTTACTGGATCGTCGCTCGACCCGCGAGCGCTCGCCCTCTACACAACGACCGAGCCATGTCCACTTTGCATCGGTGCCGTCGTCATGGCCAACGTGCGGGAGATCCGCTACGCGGCGCGCGAACCGTACGCGGGAAGCATCACGGTCCTGGACGCGACGTCGTACATCCGCAGCAAGAAGATCAGGGTTATTCCGCCCGAGGACCCCGACGCCGAAGCGGTGTCGATCGCGATGGGCAACGAGTTTCATCTCCGCGGGAATGGCCCGCGTGTGGCGGAGCTGGTCGCCGGGTCGCTCGCCATTCGTCCAGACGCCGTCGCGCTAGCGGACCGGCTCCACGCGGCCGGGCGGTGGGCGGTCCTCCGACGCATGAGCGCCCGGGAAGGTATCGCTGACCTCCTCGGGCAGATAGACTTGTCGGCACAAGCGTTCGAGGGGCCATCCACCCCGAGCCGCCGGAAGAAGTACGAGTAGAACCGGCCGGACCGCGCACCGTTAGAGGCGCATCGAGTGGACGCACGCTGCGTCAACTCGGGTGGTACCACGGCTTGCGCCGTCCCGAGATGTCGGGACGGCGTTTTGTTTTGCGCGAGAAGGAGCGGAGATGGCGACGGAGCAGCAAATGCGATTCGCACCGGTCGGGTCGGGGTTCGATCTGCCCGAGCTCGAGCACGGGGTGCTCGACCTGTGGGAACGCGAGGCGAGCTTCGACGTGCTGCGCCAAAAGAACGCGGGCGCACCGCGTTACTCGTTCATCGACGGACCCATCACCGCGAACATCGAGGCGATGGGCGTCCATCACGCGTGGGGACGCACCTACAAAGACCTCTACCAGCGCTACAAGGCGATGCAGGGCTTCGACCAGCGCTGGCAGAACGGCTTCGACTGCCAGGGCCTGTGGGTGGAGGTGCAGGTCGAGCGCGAGCTCAACCTCAACAGCAAGCGCGACATCGAGACCTACGGCATCGACAAGTTCTCGCGCGCGTGCCGCGCTCGCGTCGACCGCAGCGCGGCCGCGATCACGAAGCAGTCCATCCGCCTCGGTCAGTGGATGGACTGGGACAACTCCTATTACACATACACCGACAACAACATCTCGCATATCTGGAGCGTGCTGAAGCTCTGTCACGAGAAGGGCTGGTTATACAAGGGTCATCGCGCGATGCCGTGGTGCGCGCGCTGCGGGACCGCCCTCGCGGAGCACGAAATGACCGGCTCGTACAAGGAGATGACGCACGACTCGCTCTACGTGCGTTTTCCCGTGCTTGCCGAAGGTCGTGGTTCCGATCTCGCGAAGCAGCGCGCGTCGTTCCTCGCCTGGACGACGACGCCGTGGACGCTGCCCGCGAACGTCATGCTCGCGGTGCATCCGGACCTGGATTACGTGAAGGTGCGCGTAGTGGCCGACGGGGCGACCGAACCCGAGCTACTGATCCTCGGCGCCAAGGTCTACGCACAGTCGAAGTGGCACAACGCCGAGGTCGTCGGGACCGTGAAGGGACGCGACCTGATCGGCTTGCGCTACGCGGGTCCGTTCGACGAGCTCCCGGCCGGCAAGACGGCCGCACCGGCCCACAAGGTCATCGCTTGGGATGAGGTCGGCGAGGCCGAGGGAACGGGGATCGTTCACATCGCACCCGGTTGCGGGGCCGAGGACTTCGCTCTTGGCAAGCGCGAGAACGCGCCGGTCCTCGTGCCCATCGACGAGAACGCGCACTTCGTGTCCGGCTTCGGCTGGCTTGAGGGCAGAGACGCGCGCGATGTCGCGCACGAGATCGCGGATGACCTGCGCAAGCGCGGCCGCCTCTTCCGCGAGCTCGCGTACACGCACAGCTACCCGATCTGCTGGCGGTGCAAGGAGGAGATCGTCTTCCGCGTCGGCGACGAGTGGTTCATCTCGATGGACGAGCTCCGGCCGAAGCTCAAGGAGGCCGCGACGAAAGTGCGCTGGCTTCCGTCCCACACGGGCGATCGGATGCAGAACTGGCTCGACAACATGGGCGACTGGAACATCAGCCGGAAGCGCTACTGGGGCCTGCCGCTCCCGTTCTACACCTGCGCGAACGGCCACTTCTTCATCATCGGGAGCCAGAACGAGCTGCGCGAACGGGCCGTGCGCGGCCTCGAGCAGCTTCAGGAGCTCCATCGGCCGTGGATCGACAACGTCGTGGTTGCCTGCCCGACGTGCAAGGCGGAGAGCATCCGCGTGCGCGAGACCGGCGACGTGTGGCTCGACGCCGGCATCGTGCCGTTCTCCACACTGAACTGGCTCACCGATCGCGATTACTGGAAGAAATGGTTCCCGGCCGAGTTCATCACCGAGAACGTCGAGCAGATCCGTCTCTGGTATTACTCGCAGCTTTTCTTCAGTGTCGTCCTCACCGGCCGCGCGCCGTACGAGACGGTCCTCTCGCACGAGTTCGTCTACGACGAGAACGGCGAGGAGTTCCACAAGAGCGGCGAGAACTTCATCGACTTCCCGCAGGCGGCCGAACGCGCGGGCTCCGACATCGTCCGCTGGTTCTACATGCGCCTGAATCCTGCCGACAAAGTGCTGTTCGGATACAACGTCCTCTCCGAGGCCAAGCGCAAGCTGCTGATCCTCTGGAACACCTACGCGTTCTTCGTGACCTACGCGAACCTCGATCAGTTCGACCCGACCGCCGCGGTCGTGCCGGCGCGCCAACGCCCACTGATCGACCGTTGGCTTCTCTCGGCCCTCCATCGCTTGGTGCGTGACGTGCGCGGAGCGCTCGACGCGTACGACGCGCAGGCCGCCTGCCTGAAGATGGAGGCGTTCTGGGACGACCTGTCCACGTGGTACGTGCGTCGGAACCGTTCTCGTTTCTGGAAGGCGCGCTCCGAGCGCGACTCGCTCGCCGCGTACCAGACGCTGTACGAGGCGCTCACCACGCTCGTCCGCCTGTTCGCGCCCGTCATGCCATTCGTGGCCGAGGACATCTTCCAGAACCTCGTGCGCCGCGCGACATCGGGCGCGCCGGCGTCCGTCCACCACGCGAGTTACCCGTCCTTCGACCCGGCGCTCATCGAGGACGACCTGGAACGCCGGATGCGTGCCGCGCGCCGCGTCGTCGAGCTGGGCCGCGCCGCGCGATCCTCGGCAGGCGTGAAGACGCGGATGCCTCTCCCGAAGCTCATCGTCGTGTTCGACGCGAACGATCGCGACCGCGGCGCTCTCGACAGCGATTCAGAGCTGGCGGAGATCGTGAAGGATGAGCTCAACGTGAAGGCGATCGAGATCCGCGACGCGGCGGAGGGCCTGGTGAAGGAGACCGTGAAGCCGGACCTCAAGGTCCTCGGACCGAAGCTCGGCAAGGATCTCCCGCGCGTGCGCCAGGCGCTCGCCGATGGACGCTACGAGCGCCGAGACGGCACGATCAAGGTCGAAGGCTTCGAGCTTTCCGACACCGAGGTCCTCATCTCGCACGAAGGCGCGCCCGGGCACGCGGTCGGACGCGACGCGGGCGCGACGGTCGCGCTCGAAACGAAGGTCACCCCGGAGCTCGAGCTCGAAGGTCTTGCGCGAGAGCTCGCGCACCACCTGAACAACATGCGCAAGGAAGCGGGGCTCGACATCTCCGATCGCATCGCGCTCCGCTACGCCGGTCCCATCGGGGGCGTGTTCGGGCGCTACAGCGACTTCATAAAGCAGGAGGCGCTAGCGACGAGCTTCACCGAGGGCCTCCTTGACCGAGGTCACAAGTGGGAGGGCGAGCTGAACGGCATCGCTGGTCAGCTCGAGATCGAAAAGGCCTGAGCGAGACGCCGCCCCATGCCGACGATCCGCATCGCGACCTCGATCGACGCGCCAGCGGAGCGATGCTTCGACCTCGCGCGCGATGTCGGCGCGCATGTCCGTTCGACAGCGGGCACGGGTGAGCGCGCGGTCGGCGGCGTC
>VBGU01000118.1 GCA_005881085.1 Chloroflexota bacterium
CTACACGGTCAGCCCGAACGGCGGCGGAAAGACGTTATGGAGGGCCGATCCGCAGCTGCAGCCGCACGGCAGCCCACCGTTCGGCGCGAACGGCGTCGCGTTCGACCGCACGCAAAGCTGGCTATACGTCGCAAACACCGCTGACGACAAGATCTTCCGGATTCGTGTCAGCGATGACCCGACCGAGCGGACCATCCAGCTCTTTGCCGACGGCGCGACGCTCGGACCTGGCGCGCTCGACGGCGCCGACGGGATCCAGTTCGACGTGAGGGGAAACCTCTACGTCTGCGCGAACCAGGCCAATGAGATCCAGGTCCTCTCGCCGAGTGGCGCATTGATCGCGCGATACGGGCACAACGCCGGCGAGGACCCGCTCGACTTCCCCGCGAGCCCGATCTTCCATGAGATGGGTTTGTACATCGCGAATCTCGCACTCGGGACCGCGCCAAACGGCGGAAAGATCTCCGTTCTCGGAGTTCCTTTCCCGGGAGCGCCTAGCGGCCGCTAACGAAACTCGCGGCGACATCGCCGTTTCGTCGCAGCGCGGGGGTCTTCCTCTCTCGGCCCCTCGTGGGATCGTGATGACACGCCGTCCAGGGGCCGCTCGCTCGGAAGACCCCCGCACTGCTTCCGGCGATCTCGCCTTCTTTTGGGTCAGCGTTCGCGGCGCAGGTAGCCGAGGATCTCCGCCATCACTCTGCAATCCACCTCGTTGTAGCGGCCGATCTCTTGCATGACTGGCGATTCCGTGAGGGATCGACCCCGCGCGCGGGAGTCGGCCGCGGCTGACCACGCGCCCGCCATCGCTCCGGCGCCATCGGCGAGACCTTCGCCCCACGCGGTTTCGATGAGCCCGTGTGCCCGCATCGCGCGTGCGACCGACTTGAGTCCGAACGAGAACGCGCCTTTGACTACGATCGGCTGCGCGCGGAACACCCGGCCGAGCAGGTCGTACCAGGCGAGAGCGGGCCAGCTGCGGTCGGGATGACGCGACCGCGCTGATTCGTACGCGCGCTCGAAGTTCGATTCCTCCGCGAGCGACCAGTGCACCAGACGCACGTCGCTCGCCGACGCGCATCCTCCCTCGCGCGCGACGTCCGCGAGATGGGCGAGCCAGCCATCGATCATCCGCGCCTCGGCTTCCACACCGAGATCGTCGACGGTGAACTGGCGGAACGACCAGCGGCGATCGCGGTAGGTTCCCGAGCCGATCTGAAAGATGAGGGCCTGGCCGCCCTTGCGGGGGAACGTGCTGAAGTCGTCGTCCATGTCCTGGACGAACTCGAAGTCGACGAACGCCTCCGCGGGCGGCGCCACGCGCCACTGCTCTTCGTCCGCGCTGACGCGCTCTGGACGCAACACATCGCCCGTGTCGCGGTTCACCGCGATGACCGCGTCCAGCGTCCGCCCGTGCTGTCCATCGAGGCCGAGCAGCGTCGCGGACGTGCGCGCGTCATCCCAACGCGTCACCCCCACGGCGTGCGCCGCGGCGCGCAGATCCACGTTCACCCGGGGCAGGATGGTCAGATCCGCGAGTTTCGCGGCGATCTCGGCCTTCGCGGTGTGCCACGGGAAGTCGCTGCTCGCCTTCATGTTGGGCCAGATTTCGGGCACCGACGGGATGGGGAGGACGCGCCATTCGGCTCCCTCGGTGCGGAGCCGCCTCACCCAGGCGAGCGCCCGCGCGACCACCGCGCCGAGATCCTCGTCGCGGGATCGGACGAAGGTCTCGCGGGGGACGCGCGCCAGCTTCTCCCAGCAACGGTCACCGCGGACGGCGCCTTGGCGCCATGCGCGGCCGGCGACGTACGAGGCCGGCGGAGTGAAGCCCTGGATTCGCCCGAGCGCCTCGTTGTAGATCCACGCCTGCGTCATCACCCCGAGCGAGTCCGCGCCGAGACCTCCGTCCTTCAAGAGATGGAGCGTCGAGAACTTGACGTCGACGACCCGGTAATGACGGCCGTGCCGCATGGCAGCGACCGGGAGCTCGAGTTGATCTCCAACGAACGCGTCGGGGCAGAGCTCTCCGAGCACATCGGAGCGCACGAGAAGATCAGCGACGCCGAACGTGCGCCGCTCGGGATCGCGTAGCACGGCCGACGCGATCACCGGCGCGCCGTTCTTCATAGCGTCCCACGTCGCCTCAGCCGCGGCGAGGGAACGCGCTTCGTCGGGCCGCGTCGCGATCCGGGTGACCGGCCACCGCTGCTGCAGGTCGACCAGCACAGCCTGCTCGAAGCGCTGGCCCTGATCCATGAGGTATCGCGGAAGGTCGAACACGCGGTCGTAGCCCGGCAGCTGATCGTCGCGGCGGAATCCGTGCTGCTCGCCGAATTCGGAGAGCCAGTCGACGAGCAGGTCGTCGTCGCACCAGTTGCGCATGTCGCGCGCGGCCACCCAGTCGAGCCAGTCGGCGTCGGTTCGCGGGTCGACCACGGCGCCGTCGTCGCGTTGAGTGATCGCGGCCCGGCCGATCACTGAACACCCACGGTCTCGAGCAGCCCGCGGAAGTCCGGCTCCTCGCGCACCGCAGCGCCGTCCGTCGGCGCCGCGGCGCCGCCGCGATTCGCCCAGTACACGTCCATTCCGACACGCGCCGCGCCGCCCACGTCATGCGCTGAGCCCGCGACGAAGAGGACCTCCGCCGGGTCGAGCCCGAGGCGCTCAAGTGCCATCCGATACGGAAGCGGATCGGGCTTGTACGCGCCGGCCTCCTCGGCCGTCGTCACGAGCTCGAAGCGGCCGGCCCGGAACGCCGCGAGACGGCCAAGCTTTCGCGAGCAGTTGGTCACGACGAAGCGTCTCGTCGTCCCCAGCCGCTCGAGGACCGGCGCCACGTCCGGCCACGGTTCGAACTCGCCCCAGCGCCGGAGAAGCTCGGACGCGTGTTTTGCGTCCAGGCCGACCTCGCTCGCACTCTCGCGGACAATGTCCTCAAACGGCCGGTAGCGCTTGCCGCGGAGAAGCGCCTGAGACGCCCCGTGCCAGCGCATTCCGAGGTCACGATCTCCGGCGACGCTGGCCCAGAGAGACCACGTGTCGAGCAGTGCCGTGAGAAGGTCGAAGCCGACCGCCGCGTACGCCATGCAATTAGCCTATCGGCGCACAAGACCAATGGATAAGTACCTCAAGTCCAATCGCGCCCTCTGGGACGAGTGGACCGGCATCAATTACCGGTCCGACTTCTACAGGGTCGCCGACTTCAAGGCCGGCCTGAACAAGCTCCGGCCGTACGAGATCGCGGAGATCGGACCCGTGGATGGAAAGCAGCTTCTCCACCTGCAGTGCCACTTTGGACTCGACACCTTGTGCTGGGCCCGTTTGGGCGCCCGGGTTACCGGGATCGATTTCTCTGACGCGGCGATCAGCCAGGCGCGCGCACTGGCGCAGGACGTAGGCCTTGACGCGCGTTTCGTTCAATCCGACATCTACGAGCTGCCGCACAACCTCGAAGGCGACTTCGACATCGTCTACACGTCCCGGGGCGTGCTCAACTGGCTACCCGATCTCGACCGATGGGGAAAGGTCGCTGCTCATTTCGTCAGACCCGGCGGCTTCTTCTACATCACCGAGATCCACCCGATCGCCCTGGTGTTCGATGACGACGAGGGCGTGCGAGACCTCCGGCTTCGCTATGCGTACTTCACCCAGCCCGAGCCCATCAGCGTTGCCACCAAGGGCTCCTATGCCGACCGCAACGCGCGGGTCACCCAGGAGGTCGAGTACGGCTGGAACCACGCCCTGGGCGAGATCGTGACCGCGTTGACGACGGCTGGATTGCACATCGACTTCCTGCACGAATTCCCATTCGCCGAGTGGCCGATCTCGTTTCTTCGGCCGGCCGCGGACGGCACACATCGCCTTCCGCCCGAACACGACGGGAAGCTGCCGCTCTTCTTCTCGCTCAAGGCGTCAAAGCCGCCCTAGTCGCGAGAGGCGTGCCTCGTGACCCAGTCGACGACGCGTCGATTGAAGTCGACGCGGTGACTCGGCCTGCCCTGTGCGATGAACATGTGGCTCCCGCCGGGGTAGCGAACGAACTCGGTCGGCACCTTGCCGGCTGCGACCAGTCCGGTGAAGAGCTCTTCGCCCTGTCCGATCGGACACCGCTCGTCGGCCTCGCCGTGTAGCACGAGCGTGGGCGTCGTGACTTTGTCGACATAGTTGATAGGCGAGAGCCGCCGGAACGTCTCACGACCCTCGGTGAGGCTGGCGCCCATCTCCCACGGAGCGAACCACATGCCGATGTCGCTCGTGCCGAAGAACGATTCCTGATTGGTGACCGGCGCGCCCACGACGGCCGCCTTGAACCGATCGGTGTGGCCGATCGTCCAGCTCGTCATGAACCCACCGTACGAGTAGCCGGCCACGGCGAGCCGGTCCCGATCGGCGACGCCTTCCGCGATCAGCTGGTCCACCGCCGCGAGCTGCTCGGCAAGGTCGTGCTCTCCCCACTTGGCGCGGATGGCGTGCGCGAATTCGCGACCGTAAGACCCGGATCCCGTCGGATTGAGCGTGAGCACCGCCCAGCCACGCGACGCGAGCACATAGCGATAGAAGTACGAGAGCGAGAAGAGATTCCCCGAGAAGCTCGCCGGCCCGCCGTGGATATCGACCAGGAGCGGGGACGGGCCGCGCCGCTCGCCCGGCAGGAAGAGCCAGCCCTCGAGGGTGCCACCGTGCGGACTCTTGAAGGTGCGCCGCTCGCCGTGCACGGGAGCGAGCTGCGTCAGGATCTCCTTGTTGATCTGCGTGAGCCGTCGCTCGCTGCTGCCGTCCCAGGCGGTGACGTAGAGGTCCGACGGTGCCGCGAGGTCGCCTGCCGCGAACGCGATGCGCGACCCCGCCGTGGCGCTCGCGAACGCGATCTGCCTCTCTCCGCCGACCACGACGCTCGTCGAGCCATCGGCAATCGCCGCGCGCACGAGGTGGGTGTTGCCGTGGTCACCGGCGATGAAGGTCACGCTCGAGTTGTCTGACGACCAGATCGGGCCAGGCGTGACCGCCGGCGTGGGAAGGAGCACCGCGCCGCGGTCGTAGCGTTCGGTGAGGCGCCGCGGTGGTCCGCCGCGCGAGGGCACGGTCCACACGCGGACCATCGGATCGCCGAGTCCCGGGACCTGCGCGTCGGTGCCGTAGCACGCGATCGTGGTGCCGTCTGGTGACCAGGTCGGCGAGGTCGCCCGCCCTACGTTCTCGGTGATGCGAAGGGCAGCACCGCTCGCGACGTCCGCGACCCAGATGTCCGACCACGAGTAGTCACCCTTGCCGCCGCGCGTCCGCGAGAACGCGATCTGACGTCCATCGGGCGACCACGACTCCGCGCGGTCCTCAAAATCGCCGTCGGTGAGCTGCTTCGTTTTACCGGTCGCGAGGTCGACGATGAACAGGTGGGCGCGCGCGTCGAACGTGTAACCGTGCCCGTCCGTCTTGTACTGCGCCTTGGTGACATGGCGCGGCCGCTCCTCCCAGCGCTCGCGCGCGTCCTCATCCTCGGGGCGGGGCACGACCCACACCCGCGCGCTGAATGCGATCCTCGTTCCATCCTGTGACCAGCTCGCCGGCCCCGCGTGATCGGACATCGTGGTCAGCTGACGCGGCTCGCCGCCGCGGACCGACATCACGTACAGCTGGCGTTCCTTGCCGGCCCGATCCGAGAGGAACGCGAGCTGGGCGCCATCCGGAGACCACCGCGGCGCGGAGTCGCGCGTGGGCCCTCGAGTGAATTCGACCGCGGCCCCACCCTCGGTCGGCGCGACGTGGATGGTCGAGCGATACTCGTCCTTCTCCGTGTCGATCCAGGTCACGACATACGCAACGCGAGCGCCGTCCGGCGAGAGGTCGAGGTCGGGGATCGTCTTGAACGCGAGGAGGTCAGCAGCGTCCATGCGGTGCGAAAGACTACAGCCATCGGGGGGCTCGGCCCCCCGGCCCCCGAGCGTCGCGTGACCCTGCGGAGCCAATGGATCTTCTCGAAGACCGAGGCCGTCGCTCCGAATGGAATGGTCACGGCCGACCCACTCGCGGCGGAGGCCGGGGTCGAGATCCTTCGCGAGGGCGGCAACGCGCTCGACGCGGCGCTCGCGACCGCATTCGCGCTCGGCGTCACCTCGCCCATCGGGAGCGGCCTCGGCGGCATCGCCGGCCTCATCGTGTGGCGTGAAGGGAAAGCGAGCTCGTTCGATGGCTCTACCCGCGCGCCGCTCGCGTCGCGGCCCGAGATGTTCGAGCTCGTCGGAGGAGACGCGCGTTCTGGGATGTACGGATGGCCCGCGGTGAAGAACGACGCCAACGTCGAGGGGCCGCTCTCCGTCAGCGTTCCTGGTGCCGTCGCCGCGTACGAGCTCGCGCACCGCCGACTCGGCAAGCTGCCGTGGGCGCGGCTGTTCGAGCCCGCGATCCGGCTCGCGCGCGACGGGATGGTGATGGACTGGTACAGCACGCTCGTCTTCGGCACATCGGCGGTGCGTCTTCACAAGAACGCGGAGGCGAAGCGCGTGTACTACCGCGAGGGCGGGGCACCGTACCGTCCGCCCACCGGTTTTGAGCCGCCGGATCGCCTCATCCAGCCCGATCTCGCGCGTTCGCTCGAATCGATCGCACGCGGCGGTGCGAAGGTGCTGTATCAGGGCGAGCTTGCCGTGGCGATCGCCGACGACATCCGCGCACTCGGAGGCATCCTCTCGCGCGAGGACTTCGCGGCGTACGAGGCCGGTGCGCCGCCGGCGCAGGCCGTCGACTACCGCGGGCACCGCGTGGTCACGATTCCGGGTCTCACGGGCGGTCCGACCGTCGCGCGGGCGCTTGGACTTCTCGACCGCGAGGATCTCCGCAGGCATGGACAGCAGAGTGCCGAGAGCCTGCATCGCATCGCGGTCGCCGTTCGCGCGGCATTCGCCGAACGCCTTGAGTCGATGGCCGACATGCCGAACACCACGCACGTGAATGCGGTCGATCGCGACCGGATGTGCGTCGCGCTAACGGCGACGCTCGGCGGCGGCTTTGGATCGGCGGTGATGATCAAAGGCACCGGGATCGTCCTCACCAACGGGACGTATTGGTTCGATCCGCGGCCGGGCCGCCCGAACTCGATCGCGCCCGGCAAGCGTGTTCTCTGGGCGGGCGCGCCGACGATCGTGCTGCACGACGGCGAGCCGTTCCTTGTCTGCGGCGCGCCGGGGGACGGAAGATCATGAGCGCGGTCGTGCAGACCGTCGTGAACGCCGTCGATTACGG
Organism: Chloroflexota bacterium; assembly: GCA_005881085.1. Taxonomy (GTDB): domain Bacteria; phylum Chloroflexota; class Limnocylindria; order P2-11E; family P2-11E; genus 3-1-20CM-2-70-9. The sequence goes on from VBGU01000118.1 coordinate 7,237, forward strand.
CGACGGACCGCAGGCCGCGACGAGCCGGCCGCGCATTCACGACGAGGGCGAGAAGCTTCAGGTCGACTCGCGTATTCCCGAGGCCGTCCGCGCCGGACTTGCTGCGCTGGGGCATGAGGTCGACGTAAAAGTCGAGGACGTCATGGCCACGAATTTCGCGCGACCCGGAGCGATACAGATCGACGGCCCGAACCTCCGTGGCGGTGTTGAGGCGACCAAGGTCGGGATCGCGCTCGGGTTCTAGGCCGAGCGCGATCCCTTAATGGTTAGGGAACGGTCGGGCGCTGGCCCGCGTTCTCTTGCGCTTCGCGCTCCGCGCTTTCGCCGGCCTCGTGCGCCGGATCCTCGTTCGAGACGAAGACGCCCGGCGATGCCGATGCGTCCGCACGGGTGTTGCCGCTGGTTGGTGTGTTCGTCGCCGCGTTCGCGCTCGAGCCCGCGCTGAAGGCGGCCCCGAGGGCAACGCCTGCGAGCATCGAACCTCCTGCGAGCGCCGCAATGACAGCTTTCCTTGCGTCCATTTCGTGTCTCCTTTCTTTCGCCCTGCTATGAGGGCTCACCCCACCGTGCGTCCTCATCGCGCCACCGGCATGAGAGCGGCCTAGTAAGCACCTGGGAACTTCGTGAGAGTTACGGGCCGGGGTGCCGCCGTGCTCGCGGGTCCCTCCGGCGACCACGCAGGGTCGCCGGCCCCCACTGCGCCGTCGGCACCCCGGCCCGCATCTCCGGATCGCATCCCATGCGGCTAGGCTCTTGCCGGATGGCACGATTCGTCGTTGAAGGCGGAACTCCGCTGCATGGCGAGATCACGCCGGCCGGGAATAAGAACGAAGCACTTCCACTCATAGCCGCCCGACGACACGTCGAGCTCGGCCCCGAATGCGCGGAGCGCGAGGAAGTGCGTGTCGTTGCGGCGCCGCCCGAGGACGTCGCCACCGGGCAGGCCGAGCTTCACCTTCTTGTAGCGCGCGAGCAGCGGGCCCGCGAACAGCAGCGAGGTGCGGATTTCCCGCGCCAGGGCGCTCGGCACGTCCATTGTCTTGAGCTCGCCGGTGATGCGGACAGTGCGCTCGTCGAGCTCTTCGACCTTCGCACCAAGCGCGCTGACCACCTCGAGCATCCCGCGCACGTCGCGTATCCGGGGGACGTTGTGCAAGGTGACTGGGTCGTCCGTGAGAAGGCTTGCTGCGATGAGCGGAAGAGCCTCGTTCTTGTTGCCTGCCGGTGTGATCTCTCCACGCAGCGGAGTTCCGCCTTCGACTACGAATCGCGCCATCCGGCAAGAGCCTAGCCGCATGGGATGCGATCCGGAGATGCGGGCCGGGGTGCCGACGGCGCAGTGGGGGCCGGCGACCCTGCGTGGTCGCC
>VBGU01000119.1 GCA_005881085.1 Chloroflexota bacterium
GACGCCGGAGTCGGCCGAGCTCATCACCGGCGCGAACATGAAACATGTCCTCGAGCTCCTGCGCGAGCGGTACGCCTACATCGTGGTCGACACCTGGCCCTCATTCCAGGAGCAGGTGATCACGATGCTCGACGTGGCCGACGTGATCCTGACGCTCATGACGCTGGAGATCACGAGCCTCAAGAACGTGCGCGTGTTCATGGAGATCGCCGAGAAGCTCGGCTACGGCAGTGACAAGGTGCAGCTCGTCGCGAACCGCAATGACAGCTCTGGCGGCATCAAGGCGTCGGACGTCGAGGCCAGCCTCGGCCGCAAGATCCCACACACGATCGTTTCCGACGGGCGAACACTGGTACTGGCCGTGAATCGCGGGGTGCCATTCGTTATCAGTCATCGTGAGAGTCAGGTCGCAAAGGACATCTTTACCCTTGCGCAGCGCATCTCGGCCGAGGCGCCCGAGGCTGCCGCGGCTGGCGCCCCGAAGGCGGCGGCCCGCACCGGGGGCATGCGTCTCTTCGCTCGTTAGCTCCTCGCGCTGATCCCCGTCTGAACCCTTTACATACGTTTTCCGGCAATACATTTCGCTGTCGAGGGAGCAGGCGCCTGGATAACGGGCGCCGGAAGGCAGGGTTAAACACGCACAGATGTCGCTTCTGAGACGCATCGAAGGCGCCCGCCCCGGTCAGCCGGAACAGCCCCAGCAGCCTGGCGCACCCGGAGGACAGCACCCCCCGAAGCCGCCCGCCGAGGGTCCGCTCTCGCAGTCCGCCTCGCCCGCGCGCGACGCGCAGCGCGACGTTCGCTCGCGCCTGCAGAGCCGGATCATCAACAACCTGGACCCGCGACTCGATCTGTCCGACGCGAAGGCGGTCAAGTCGTCCATCGAGGAAATGTTCAACAAGTTCATCGATGAGGAAGGGATCGTCGTCACGCGTGTCGAGCGTCAGCGAATGCTCGAGCAGATCATGGACGAGATCCTCGGCTTCGGCCCGATCCAACCGCTCCTGAACGACGACACCATCACAGAGATCATGGTCAACGGGCCGTTCCGCACGTACGTGGAGCGCAAGGGCAAGCTGCAGCTCTCCGACGTGACCTTCGTAAGCGACGAGCACGTCTCCCGAGTGATCGAGCGGATCATCGCGCCGATCGGCCGGCGCGTCGACGAAGCGAAGCCTTTCGAGGACGCGCGTCTCCCGGATGGGTCGCGTGTGAACATCATCATCCCGCCACTCGCGCTCAACGGGCCCGTCGTCACGATCCGAAAGTTCCCCAAGTACCGCATTACCGTCGAGGACTACATCAAGTTCGGCACGGCGACGGCCGAGATGATGGAGTTCCTTCGCGCGTGCGTGGAAGCGCGCCTCAACATGTACATCTCCGGCGGCACGGGCTCAGGAAAGACGACGCTCCTCAACATCCTCTCGGGCTTCATCCCTGAGGACGAGCGCATCATCACGATCGAGGACGCTGCCGAGCTCAAGCTCGTGCAGGACCACGTCGTTCGCCTCGAGTCGCGCGCCGCCAATATCGAAGGCAAGGGCGCCGTCACGATCATGGACCTCGTCCGGAACGCCCTCCGTATGCGCCCTGAGCGCATCGTCGTCGGTGAGACCCGTGGCGGCGAGGCCCTCTCGATGCTCCAGGCCATGAACACGGGCCACGACGGCTCGCTCTCGACGGGCCACGCAAACTCCCCGCGAGACATCCTCGCCCGTCTCGAGACGATGTGCCTCATGGCCGGCGTCGAGCTGCCGGCACGCGCCATCCGCGAGCAGATCGCAAGCGCCCTCGACCTCATCATTCAGATCTCGCGGCTCAAGGACGGGTCGCGCAAGATCACGAACATCACCGAGGTCCAGGGCATGGAGGGCGAGACGATCGTCCTCCAAGACGTGTTCGTCTTCGAGCAAACCGGCTACGTCGACGGAAAGGTCCAGGGCCGCCTGCGGCCCACAGGCATCCGTCCCAAGTTCTCGGAGAAGTTCGAGGCGGCAGGCATCAAGCTCCCGCAGAACGTCTTCGGCGACATGTCCGCCGGCCTCCGTTGATCGGTCTCGAGTACATCCTTCCGGCGGCCGCCTTCATCGGCGTGCTGTTCTTCTTCTGGGGGATCTCGTCGATGCTCGGCGGAGGTTCCCCCGAGTCCCTCGGCGCGCGCATGCAGCGCTACGCCGGCGGCACGCAGACCGCGACCCCCGACGCGAAGAAGGACCGCAAGAAGGGGCGCCGGGAGATCGATCCGTTCGCGACGCTTTCAGGCGACGTTCAGGACAAGCGCTTCTCGTCGAAGGTCCAGCGCGACCTCGCGCGCGCCGACCTTCGCCTCCGCGTCGCGGAGTACTACTACATCCGCATCGGCCTGGCGCTCGGTCTCGCCGCGGTCCTACTGCTGCTGCGCGATCCCCTCTCCGCCGTGGTGGGGGCGCTCCTCGGCTACGTCCTGCCGCGGATGTGGGTCGGCCGGCGCATCGGCAGTCGCCTCAATGCTTTCAACAAACAGCTTCCCGACACGATCACTCTCCTTTCGAACTCCCTCCGCGCGGGCTCGAGCTTTCTCCAGTCGATCGAGCTCGTGTCTCGCGAGTCGCCTTCGCCCATGGGTCCGGAAATGGGCCGCGTCGTTCGTGAGGTGAACCTCGGTCTGAGCATGGAGGAGGCGCTCTCCAACCTGGTTCGGCGGATCAAGAGCGACGACCTCGACCTCATGGTCACCGCCATCGGCGTGCAGCAGCAGGTCGGTGGAAACCTGGCGGAGATCCTCGACACGATCGCGTTCACCATCCGCGAGCGCGTCCGCATCAAAGGCGAGATCCGCACCCTGACCGCGCAGGGACGCTACTCGGGCTATCTCGTCGCGTTCCTGCCGATCGCGATCATGGTCACGCTGAACTTCATCAACCCTGAGTTCATGCAGCCGCTCTTCACCGAGCTCATCGGGCAGATCTTGCTCGTTGTCGGCGCGATCATGATGACCATCGGCTTCTTCGCGATCCAGAAGATCACGGACATCAAGGTCTAACCGTGGAGATCCTGATCCTCGCCGGCGTCGTCGCGTTCGGAGTCTTCCTCGTGTTCGCGTCGTTCCTCGTCGGTCAGCAGCTCGACCCGGTGCAGGCACGACTCCAGCAGATCTCGGTTCGTCCGAGGACCCTCGAAGAGCTCGAATTGCAGCGGCCGATCGCCGAGCGAACCCTGAAGCCGATCGTCCAGGGCCTCGCGGCGGTCATCTCGCGCTTCTACCCGGCCAACACGGCGAAGTCGCTCCAGATCCGGCTCAAGCGCGCAGCGATGGAGACGACGAGCGTCGAGTTCTTCCTCGGCGTCAAGGCGTTCGTCGGAATCGTCGCCGCCATCGCGGGGTCGTCCTTGCTGAACCTGATCACCGGCGACTCTCTGGCCACGATCGGTGGTCTGTTCGGAGGGCTGATCCTCGGCTTCCTCATTCCGGACTTCTATCTCAACAGCCGGGCCGGCAGCCGGGCCAACGCGATCCTCAACCAGCTTCCCGACGCGCTCGACCTCCTCACGATCTCGGTGGAGGCCGGTCTGGGATTCGACGCCGCGATCATCAAAGTCACGGAGAAGCTGAAGGGGCCGCTCACCGAGGAGCTGAAGCGCGCCGCCGCCGAGCAGCGCGTCGGCAAGTCGCGTCAGGAGGCCCTTCGGGGCATCAACGAACGCGTCGAGGTGAAAGAGCTTCAGAACCTCATCTCGGCCATCATCCAGGCCGACCAGCTCGGTGTGTCGATGTCGAAAGTGCTCCGCATCCAGTCCGAGCAGATGCGCACCGACCGCCGGCAGCGCGCCGAGGAAAAGGCGGCGCGCGCCCCGATCCTCATCATGCTCCCGACCGTCGGCTGCATCTTCCCCTCGCTTTTCATCGTCATCCTCGCGCCCGCCGCGCTCTCCGCGATGAAGTCCTGCGGCTCGGTCTAGAACGCTCCGCGGTCCCATCACGATCACGAACCGCACGCGCGGTACCGTGCTCGCCACGCGCTGCGATGTCGCCAACAGCTTCCTGACCCGCGGCTTCGGGCTCATCCCCCGATCCGGTCTGGCGGATGGCGAGGGTCTCCTGATCACAAAGACCGGATCGATCACGATGTTCTTCATGCGATTCGCGATCGACGCGCTTTTTGTGGACCGATCGATGCGCGTCCTCCGGGTCGCCGAGAACCTTCGTCCCTGGGTGCCCGCTGTCGGCGCCCCGCGCGGCACCGACGGCGTGCTCGAGCTTCCAGCGGGGACCGCGGCTCGGACCGGCACGCAAGCCGGTGACGAACTCATCTCGTCGGAGGCGGCCCCCCGGTGATGGAGCTCGCGCTCGCGGTCCGCGACGTCCTCCTGGTGCCGCGCTGCGCGGGCTGCGGTGAGCCCGGGAGCTGGTTCTGCGTCCCCTGCCGCGTCCAGTGCGAGCCCGTCGCGCACGACGGCCGCCTGCCGATCCGCGCGGCGGGCGCCCATGCCGGACCCCTCCGAGCCGCGGTTCGCCGGCTCAAGTACGGCGGCGAGGCCGGGTTGGCCGAGGACCTCGGCGCCCTCGTCGCGCTCGAGCTCGCCCGCGATCTCGCGCGGGGCGTGACGGTCGACGCGGTCGTCCCGGTGCCGCTCCATCGTTCACGAGCGTCGGCACGCGGCTATGACCAAGCCTTCCTCCTCGCCCATGCCGTTGCGGCGCGCACCGGCCTACCGCTGCGGACTGCGCTCCACCGCATCCGTGGCGGCCGACCCCAGGTCGAGCTCGACCGGGTCGCGCGTGCCGCGAACATCCGAGGAGCGTTCGTCGCGGAGGCGGGCTCGCTCCGCGGGTTGCGCGTGGCGCTCGTCGACGACGTCGCGACGACCGGCGCAACCCTGATGGATGCGGCCGCCGCGGCACGCGCCGCCGGCGCGCGCACCATTCGTGCGTACGTCGTGGCGGTCGAGGAATGAGCAGGTCTCGTTGGTTGCTGCGCGGTCTGCTCTTGTTCGTGCTCGCGTTCGCGAACCTGAACGACATCCGCCCCGAGGCGACACCGGGCGGGGAAGCACCGGGTCTTTGGTCCCCGGACGTGCTCCCGAACGCGCTCTTCGCGTGGACGGTGATCAAGGAGCACGACATCGATTACGACGAGTTCACCCTGCCGAAGGGCGCCACCACGGCCAAGCTCGACCGCGAGGCGTACTTCTTCCGAGCCTGCGGAGTCTCGACGGCGACCGCCCCGCCGACGGCGAAGCGAAGTCGCGGCGGTCCACCGGCCCCAGGTCCGAACGATCACGTATGTTCGGTGTTCCCGCCGGGCATGGGGATCCTCGCGCTGCCATTCTTCGCGCCGTTCGTCCTCACAGGTTGGGACCCACTCGACCTCGGACTCCTCGTGCACGGCGGTCACGTCGTCGCCGCGATCGTCGAAATACTTGCGACCCTCGTCCTCTGGTCGTTGCTCCGTCGCTTCGCCACGCCACGCTGGTCACTCACCCTCGTGCTCCTGTATTTCCTCGCCACGAGCGTCCGTACCGTTGCGAGCCAGGCGCTCTGGCAACACTCGGGCGTGCACCTCGCCGTGGCGTCGGCGCTCTGGCTCGTCCTCCGCGAAGAAGGCGTCCCGCTCTCGCGCGAGCTCGCCGCCGGCGTGGTGTTGGGTCTCGGTGCGGTGGTGCGCCAGACCACAGCTCTGGTGGCGCTCGGACTCCACGGCTTCCGCCCGACCCGGCTCCTCGCGATGCTCGCCGGAGCGGCCATCGGCATCGCCCCGCTCCTCGCGTACAACGATCTCGCGTTCGGCTCGCCGCTCGAGCAGGGCTACGGGATCAAGACCTTCGCCACGCCGATCCAGACCGGCCTGTACGGTCTCCTGGCCTCTCCATCACGGGGCCTCCTCGTCTACACGCCGTACCTGATCTTCGCGTTTTTCGCACTTCTCCGCGCGTGGCGATGGCCCGGTCAGGTCGCGGGTCGGCTGCGCGGGCTTTCGCTCGCCTGGATCGTCACGCTCGCCCTGTACGCGATGTACTCGGAGTGGTGGGGCGGTCGGGTCTTCGGCTCGCGGTTCCTGGACGACTTCGCGCCGATCCTCTTCGCTGCGCTCGCCTGGGGGACGTCCGTCGGCATGTTGGGATCGCGGGTCGCCCGCGTCGTCTTCACCCTCATGGCGGCGTGGTCGTTCGTGCTTTTCCAGGCCGCCGCCTTCCTCTACGACAAGTCGTGGGACACGTTCCCGGTGAACGTGAACGACGACCCCTCGAAGCTCTTCAACTGGAACGATCCGCAGTGGCTCGCCGTGCTGCGGCTCGTGCCCTCGGCGGATGAACGGGTAATCGCGGGCGCCGTCCTGAGTGCGCTCGTGCTCCTCCTACTGGTGCGACTCGAGCTGCATGCCTACCGCGGGAGTGAGCTAGCGTCGCAGGTGTGAGCGCGTTTCTGATCTTCTTCGGGCGCGGGGGCTCGAGCGACATCGAGCGACAGCTGGACACCGTGAAGCTCGCCATCGGCGGCGTCGTACTTGGGCGCGCCGCCGACGCCGGCTTCAACCGCCTGTACGCCGTCACGAACGATGCGGACGCGGCGGCGGTCTTTCGCGGCAAAGGCGCGGCGATCCTCCCATCTCGCACCGAGCCGTTCCATTTCGGCCAGGAGCTTTCGCGGATCGTCCACGAGAAGAAGCTCGACCGGGTCTGCACCATCGGCGCGGGAGCCGGCGCTCTGCTCGAGACGAGCGAGCTGCGCGCGCTGCGCGAGGACCTGGAGTCGAGCGAAGCCGTCGTCCTGTCGAACAATTCCTATTCGGCGGATCTCGTCGCGTTCACTCCGGCCTCGGCGCTCGACGCGATCGATCTGCCGGCGACGGACAACCCGCTGCCGCGCCGTCTCCATCAGCAGGCGGGCCTCTCCTCGCGGCAGCTCGCGAAGTCGGCGGCGACGCTCCTGGACGTCGACACGCCGACCGACGCCGCGCTTCTTGCGCGGCACCCCAAGTGCCCGCCCGAGCTCCGCTCCCTTCCGGCGTGGCAGGAGATCCTCGGCGACCGTATCGAGGCGCTCATGCGCCTTGTGACGACCCCCGACAAGGAGCTCCTCGTCGCGGGACGCGTCGGCGCGCCGGTGTGGACCTTCATCGAGACACAGACCGCGTGTCGCGTGCGCATGCTGGCCGAAGAGCGCGGCATGCAGGCCGCGGGCCGCGACACGTCCGGCGAAGCGCGCAGCGCGCTCGGCTTCCTCTACGAGAAGATCGGCCCGCGCGAGTTCTTCGCTCGCATGCACGAGCTCTGCGACGGGATGCTCTTCGACACGCTCGTGCTCTTCGCACACCTCGGCTGGCGTCCGGGCGCGGCCGAGAGATTCGCGTCGTATCTCTTCATGGCCGACCGGATCGAGTCAAAGCCATTGCGCGAATTCACCGACGCCGCGCGCGAGGCGCCGTTCCCGCTTCTCCTCGGAGGGCACACGCTTGTCTCCGGTGTGCTCTGGACCATGGTCGAGGCCGCCTGGGCTGGGCATCCCGAGATTTGAGCGCGCTCTTCGATCACCACGTCCACAGCGACCGCTCGGACGGAACGGTCTCCCTCGCGGACCGCGCGAAGAGCGTCGCCGTGCGGCCGCACGGGGTGTCGGACCACTACCCCTGGCGCGACAAGCTTCCGAACGAAGACGCCGTGAAGCGCTACATCGACGAGGCCTCACGGCTTGGCCTACGCGTCGGGCTCGAATACGACCTCGGGGTCGCGCCGCCGCTGGGCGCCGGCACACGCGAGTCGCTGCACTACATGATCGGAGCGATCCATCAGATCGAGCTCGATGGGAAGCGCATCGCGTACGACGACGCGGGTGCGTTCGTGAAAGGCCGGATCAAGAGCTGGAAGGAGCGGGAGCGTTTCGCCGATCCCGAGCTGCAGAAACGAATACTCGAGCGCACGCTCGAGGTCGTTGCGGAGGGCATAGACCGCGATCGCATCGATATCCTCGGCCATCCCACGTTCTCGGCCCTTCAGGCGCTCGGCGATCCCGAGCGCGTCTATCCCGAGGAATGGCAGGAGCGGCTCATCGATCTCTGCGTCAAGGGTCGGATCGCGATCGAAATCAACGAGAGCTACGGCGTGCCGCACCGGGAGTTCCTCGTACGTGCCGCACGCGCCGGCGCGCTCTTTTCCGTCGGTACCGACACGCATTTCGAGATCAAGCCGCTGGACAAGACCGACGCAATGATCGCGGGCGCGGCCCTCGACCGCGGGCGATTCATGGCCGGGAATCGCCTCGCCCGAGATAACCGCCGTCAGGCGGCGGGGGCGTCCTCCGCCAGCAGCTCGTAGACCAACAGGCCGATCGCGACCAGCAATATCAGGTGCGCGGCGTTGCCTCCGATGTTGGCGGCCTGGGCCACGAACCACGCGACGACGAGCACCCAGACCAGCGTCCACCGCAGACGATGGCCCATCACAACGGTCACGATTCGGAGGCTACCGCCCGTATACTTTTCATGCAGGACGACCTGCGATCCGCGGCAGGAGGGGAGCCGTGTTCCGAGGACTGTCCGTCTACACCGGAAACGCCCACCCCAAGTTCGCGAGAGACATCGCCGCCCACCTGGAGGTCCCGCTCGGCGACGCCGACGTCACTAAATTTGCCAACGACAACATCTTCGTCAAGATCAACGAGAACGCGCGCGAGCACGACGTCTACGTCGTGCAGTCGCTCGTCGGCCCGTCGGTCAGCGACGCGATCATGGAGCTTCTGATCATGCTCGACGCGTTCAAGCGCGCCTCTGCCGGCCGCATCACCGCCGTCATGCCGTACTACGCCTACGGCCGGAGCGACAAGAAGGACCAGCCGCGCGTGCCGATCACGGCGCGCCTCCTCGCGGACCTCATCGGGGTCGCCGGCGCCGATCGCTTCCTGACGATGGATATGCACCAGATGCAGATTCAGGGTTTCTTTTCGATCCCGGGTGACGAGCTCTCGGCTCGCAACCTGCTCATTGAGGCCTTCCGCTCGATCGTCGAGAAGGATCCGAGCGGCGTCGCACTGGTCGTTCCGGACCTCGGCTACGCCAACGCGGCGCGCCGCATCGCGGAGGCTCTGCAAATTCCGCTCGTCTTCATGCAGAAGACGCATCGGGACAACAGCGGCAGGAGCGAGGTCGTCGCCGTCATCGGTGACATAGACAAGCAGCGCGCGATCATCATCGACGACGAGATCGACACGGGCACGACGATCATCAATACCGTCCGCATCCTCCAAGAGCGGGGCGTGAACGAGATCTACGTCGGTTGCACGCATTCGCTCCTATCGGGCGACGCCGCCGAGAAGCTGATCGGCACGGGGATCGAAAAGCTCATCACCACCGACACGGTGCCTCTCCGGCCCTCGGCCGCGAACACAGGCAAGATCGAGGTCCTGACAGTGGCGCCCTTGTTCGCGGAAGCCATTCGGCGCATCCACGAGGGCGAGTCCGTCGGCGCGCTCTTCAACCCGCCCGGGTTGCAGCTGCCGCTGCAGGTCACCTAGCGATCGCAACTCGCAGTCCCGTGAGCTTCATCGGTGGGTTGTTCGACTCGAACGAAGGCGAGCTTCGCAAGCTTCGCAAGATCGCCGTGCGCATCAACCAGCTCGAGCCCGAGATCCAAAAGCGGAGCGACGCCGAGCTCGCGGAGAGCACGACGCGGTTCCGCGAACGTCTAGCGAAAGGCGAGACGCTCGACGACATCCTTCCCGAGGTCTTCGCGTCGGTGCGCGAGGCGGCGAAGCGGACCCTCGGGCAGCGCCATTTCGACGTGCAGCTCATGGGTGGTCTCGCGCTCCACAAGGGCCACATCGCCGAGATGCGGACCGGCGAGGGCAAGACCCTCGTCGCATCGCTCGCCCTCTACGCGAACGCGCTGGAGGGGAAGGGCGCCCACCTCATCACGACGAACGACTATCTCGCCAAGACCGGCGCGGGCTGGATGGCCCCCATCTACCGGGCGCTCGGTGCGAGTGTCGCCTACATCGCGCACGAGAAGAGCGCGATCTACGACCCGACCGTGGAGCTCGAGGCGGTCGATCCGCGGCACCGCCACTGGCGCGACGTCAGCCGTCGCGAGGCGTACGAGGCGGACATCACCTACGGCCAGAACAGCGAGTTCGGCTTCGACTATCTCCGCGACAACATGGCCATGGACCTGAACGACCAGGTCCAGCGGCGAGGCCTGCACTACGGGATCGTCGACGAGGCCGACTCGATCCTCATCGACGAGGCGCGCACGCCGCTCATCATCAGCTCCCCGGCCGAGGACGCGACCGAGACCTATTACACATTCGCGCGCGTCGCCGCGCAGCTGCAGCCGGAGACCGACTACGTCCTCGAGGAGAAGTACCGGGCGGTCGTACTCACCGAGGACGGGATCGCGCGCGCGGAGAAGCTCCTCCGTGTGAAGAACATGTACGAGGGTGACGTCACCGCCGTGCACTACCTGGACAACGCGATCAAAGCGAGGGCGCTCTATCACAAGGACAAGGAATACGTAGTCAAGGACGGCGAGGTCATCATCGTCGACGAGTTCACCGGGCGGCTCATGCCCGGCCGGCGCTGGAGCGACGGTCTTCACCAGGCCGTCGAGGCCAAGGAAAACCTCAAGATCCAGCGCGAGACGCGGACCTTCGCGACGATCACGATCCAGAACTACTTCCGCATGTATACGAAGCTCGCGGGCATGACCGGTACGGCGGCGACCGAGGCGGAGGAGCTCTTCAAGGTCTACAAGCTCGAGGTCACGCAAATCCCCACAAACAAGCCGATGGTCCGCAAGGACAACTCCGACCTCGTGTACAAGACCGAACAGGGCAAGTGGGACGCGGTCGTTGCCGAGGTCAAGGAGCGCAACGTGGCGGGGCAGCCAGTGCTCATCGGAACGACGAGCGTCGAGAAGAGCGAACGTCTTTCGGAGCAACTACGCCGGCACGGCATCAAGCACGAGGTCCTGAACGCGAAGAACCACGAGCGCGAGGCCCTGATCATCGCCGATGCCGGGCAGCGTGCCGCCGTGACGCTCTCGACGAACATGGCCGGCCGCGGTGTCGACATCCTGCTCGGGCAGGGGATCACCGACCTCGGCGGGTTGCACGTGATCGGCACGGAGCGCCACGAGGCGCGGCGCATCGACAACCAGCTGCGTGGCCGCTCCGGCCGCCAGGGAGACCCGGGAAGCTCACGGTTCTTCAGCTCGCTCGAAGACGACCTCATCCGCATCTTCGCGTCCGAGCGCGTCGCGGGGCTCATGGCGCGCCTCGGCTTCGACGACGCGACACCGATCGAGTCGGGCATGGTCACGGGTGCCATCACGCAGGCGCAGATCAAGGTCGAGGGGCGCAACTTCGACATCCGCAAGCGCGCCCTCGAGTTCGACGACGTTCTCAACAACCAGCGCAACGTCATCTACGGCCAGCGCCGGCTCATCCTCGAGAAAGGCGACGTCCGCGAGACCGTTCTCGAGTTCCTGCGGCAGGAGGCGGACGGTCTCGTCGATACGGCGGCGCCGAACCCGGACCCCGAGGACTGGGACCTTGACAAGCTCGCGTCGGCGCTCGGGCCGATGCTCAATCGAGCCGACCTTGCCGCCTCGAGCTTCGGCGAGCTCCGCGATCAGAACGACCTGCGTGATCGCGTCGCAGAGATCGTCGAGGAGACGTACGAGGCCCGCGAGAAGGAGCTCGGCGAGGAGCTGACGCGCGCCGTCGAGCGTTGGGTCCTCCTCCGCACGATCGACACGCACTGGGTCGAGCACCTCACCGCGATGGAGGAGCTGCGCGAGGGCATCTATCTACGCGGCTACGGCCAGCAGGACCCGCTCGTCGCCTACAAGCGCGAAGCGCACGGATTCTTCGAAGAAATGGAAGCGCGCATCGCGAGCGGAGTCGCGCAGACAATCCTGAGAGTGACTGTCCGAACCGCCGAACAAGCCGAGCAGGACGAGAAGACGCAGCAGACCCAGACGACCGCTGGCGGCACGACGACGCGCACCAGTGGCAACGGCCGACCAACTTCCTCATCCGCCCCGAGCAAGCTGCCGGGAAGAAACGAGCCTTGCTGGTGCGGATCGGGCAAGAAGTTCAAGAAGTGCCACGGGAAGTGATCGAGTCCTGCGGCGCGCCGCGGGTCCTGTCCCGGGGT
>VBGU01000120.1 GCA_005881085.1 Chloroflexota bacterium
TTAGTACCGCTTCGCGGTGGCGCCCGTCGTCGGCCGCTCGCGGGAGTCAACTCGCGCGGCCGGTGCTCCGAGGGTCCCTAAACTCGCCAGCGATGCGACAGGTCAGCCTCGCGACGAAGATCGGGACGACCGCGGACCTGCGACCCGGTGCGCCCGATGTGATCGTCGCGAGCGAACCCACCCTCGGCGCGACGCTACGGACGAAGGGGCGCTTCTACTTCTTGTGCGAGGTCGCGCGGCAGCACGGTAATGCCGGCGGCGACGTCGCGAAGGAGGTCGCCGACCTCGCTCGCCAGGAGTACTACTACGACCTCTCGGCGGGGATCGAGGTCTCGCTCCGCAAAGCGCTGCGGCAGGCGAATCGGCGGGCCGCACAGCGCCTTCGCGACCAACGCGGACGGGTCGCACTCCACTGCGCGTGCGCGGTCGTCGTGAACAACGAGCTCTACGCGGCGCGGATCGGCGCAGCGCAGGTCTTTCTCGTGCGACGCGCTCGTCTGTTCCTCCCTGGCGACGAACCGGGCGAACTCGCGGACTTCGTACATCGCACCACGACGCGGGAAGCAGAGTCGCTCGGCGGCGTCGCCGATGTGCTGCCCGACGTGTGGCGCCAGAGCATCGAGCCTGGCGACACGCTCATCCTGGCGTCGGGCGCGCTCGTCGAGGGCCTCGGCGCCGAAGCGCTGAAGAATGCCGCGATCACGCTCCACCCGCGCGCGGCGGCCGAGCACATCAACAACCGCGCCGTCGCGGACGGCGTCATCGGCAGCGCCGCCGCGATCTTCATCGAGGTGAGCGCCGCGACCGGCGCGGCAGGCCGGGTCGTCCCCGAGCCAGCGTCCGCCGAGGCCACAGAGGTGCTCATCGCGGAGGGCATTCGCTCGCGACTCGAATCCATCTGGCGCCGGCGTCCCAAGGTCGCGCAGGCGATCGGCGCCGCGGCCGTGCCCGCCGCGAAGGCGGTGGGGAAGACCGTGGCGGTCGGCTTCGAGCTGATGCCGCGGCGAGCGCCTCCGCTTCCACGCCGTCCGGATACCGCGCGCGACCGTTCGCGCCGCCAGCGCCGCGCCGCATCGCTGCTCGCGGTCCTGCTCCTGCTCGTGGCGGGAGGGATCGGCGCCCTGGCCTATCGGGACTTTCAGCAGAACCGCGTCACCGGCGATTACGCGCTCGCCATCCTGAGCATCGAGAGCGACATCTCGGCGGCGGAGCGGGCAGCGGACCGGAAGCCTCCCGACAACGAGCTGGCGCGCCAGAGGATCGATCACGCTCGCGTTGCTCTCGATGCGGCCGCTCGCTCGCCGGCGGCGGTGGAGTCTCACGTCGCGTCGCTTCGCGAGCAGATCGCCGCCCTCGACGACCGGATCACGGGAGTCGTCGTCGACCTCGCGCGCGTGACGGGAACCGATGGCCTTCCGATCGCCCCGGGAGCCAAACCGACCGCCCTCGTGGGCACGACGAATGGGCTCTACGCGGCGGACCCTGGCGCGGGCCGCCTCTGGAGGATCTTCGGCGACCCGACGCAGGTCGCCTCCGTGCTTACAAAGGGGACCCTCGATGTCGCCGCGCCCCGCCTGGTCGCAAACCTCGGCGAGGTCGTCTACTCGCTAGACGACCAGAAGCATCTCTGGCGGGCCGAGGGCACCGGTGTCGCCGACGTCACGCCCGATGATTCCGAGACGTGGAAGAGCGTCGACGCGCTCGCGGTCTTCGTGGCCAACCTGTACATCCTCGACGCCACGAGCGGTCAGGTCTGGAAGCACGAGTCGTTTCCGGGAACGTCATTCCTCCGCGCGGTGGGGTATCTCACCCAGCCGATACCGGCAGGAGTCGGGCGATCGATCGCCGTTGATCAGGACATCTGGATCATCACGACGCAAGGCGAGATCCTCCGCTTCCGCCGCCTGACGACATCGTTCACCGCCTCGCGCGTCGACTTCGTCCCGCGATGGACGGGGGTTCCCATCAAGCCCACTGCCGTACAGGCCATCGACATCCAGCGCGCCATCTACTTTCTCGACGCGGCGAATAAGGTCGTCGTGCAGATGACCCGTGACGGCGGCGAGATGGCGCGCTTCCCGCTTCCATCGAATCTGCCCGAGCCGAGCGCGTTCTACGTGTCCGAAGGCCTACGCACGATCTACACGATCCACGGTTCGAAGGTGGTGGCGACGGAGCTCCGCGCGTGATCCCGCTTCGCGACCAGAACCCGACGACGAAGACGCCGATCGTCAACCGGCTTCTGATCGTGGCGAACATCCTCGTGTGGATCTATGTCCTCACTCTCGTGCGCCAGCCGAGCGCGATCGCGGCCTTCTACGACCAGTACTCGTTCGACTGGACGGAGTTCGTGACCCAGATCGCGCAGGGACACCTCGCGCTCGCGACCTTCGTGCCGCTCTTCTCCCACATGTTCGTGCACGGCGGGTGGCTGCACGTGATTGGGAACATGGTCTACCTATGGATCTTCGGCGACAACGTCGAGGAGCGACTCGGGAGCGGCCAGTACTTCGTCTTTTACATCCTGTGCGGGATCGTGGCCGCGATCGGCCAGGGCCTCGTGCAGCCCGAACCGATGGTCGGCGCGTCCGGCGCGATCGCCGGGGTCCTCGGCGCGTACGTCGTCATGTTCCCCGCCGCGCGGATCTCGACGCTCGTCTTCCTCGGGATCTTCATCACGATCGTGCAGCTGCCGGCGCTGGTCGTGATCGGATTCTTCATCGTGCTTCAGGCGATCGATGCTCTCGCCGAGCTCCGCCTCACCGCGCATCAAGCGGCGGAAAATATCGCGTACTTCGCGCACATCTTTGGGTTCGTCGCCGGAATACTGCTGCTTCTGCTGTTGAGGCGGCGGCGCGAGCAGGGTCGATTCCGTTTCGGCTAGCGCACGCACGCCCGATATGGGGCTTGCGTGCCGGTTCGACCGGGTAGGCTTGTGACGATGCTCGTGCCGTGTTCGGTCGAGTCGGTGCGCGTCCACGTGCTCACGAATCAACACGTCGTGCTCCTGCAGGCCGAGGGGGTGCGCCGTCTTCTGCCGATCTGGATCGGACCGGATCAGGCGTACAGCATCGCCACGCGGATCGCCGGCATCACCAGCGAGCGTCCCCTGACGCACGATCTCATCGTGGACATGCTCACGAAGATCGGTGCCGAGATCACCCGCGTCGTTGTGAAGGACCTCGTCGCCGACGACTCCGGCGGCGGCGTTTTCCATGGCAGCGTCTTCGTGCAGATCGCCGACCGCGAGATCGAGGTGGACTGCCGTCCCTCCGACGCGATCGCGCTCGCGGTCCGCTGTTCCGCGCGGATCCTCGTGAGCGAGACCGTCCTCGATCGGTCGGCGATCACCGCCGAGTCGAACGACGACGACCAGCTCTCGGTGTTCAAGGAGTTCATCGAATCGCTGCCCGACGATCCGCAACAGAACTCCTGACGGCGTGATCGAGGACGCGATCTGGCCCCTTCGTACGGCCGTTGGCCGCGACGGGCACGTCAGGATCGGAACGCATGACCTCGCGGCCCTCGCCGACCGGTACGGCACGCCTCTGTACGTCTACGACGCCGAGACGATCCGCGCGAGCCTGCGTGAGTACGTCGACGCGTTCTTCCGGTACCGGCCGGTGCGGGTCGCCTATTCGGTGAAGGCCTGCGCCCTCATCGGGGTGGGCGCGGTCATCGCACGTGAGGGAGTCGATGCGAGCGTCGCATCGCTCGGAGAGCTCGAGGCCGCGCGGCGGGCCGGCTTTCCCGTGTCGCGGATGGAGCTGCACGGCAACGCCAAGCCCGACGACGAGGTCGCTGCGGCCCTGGTGGCGCGCATCGGGCGCTTCGTGGTCGACGGCGCTCACGACATCGAGCGGCTCGCTCGCCTTGTGCACGGCCGCCGGCACCGTCCGCAGGCGGTGTGGCTACGCGTCGCGCCCGGCATCAAGGTGGACACCCACCCGCACCTCGTGACCGGAACGGTCGACAGTAAGTTCGGCGCGCCTGTCAGCACCGGCGAAGCGCTCGCCCAAGCGCAGCAGATCGCGCGTGCGAAAGGCCTCGCGCTGGTCGGCATCCACGCGCACATCGGCGCCCAAGTCCGCGACGCGCGCCCCTATGGCGAGCTGGCGCGCGCCCTCGTCGCCTTCGCGAAGGAGGTGCACGCCGCGACCGGCGCGCCGATAACGGAGCTGGGGATGGGGGGTGGCGTCGCGGTGCGTCTGCGTTCGACCGAGGAGGCGCCTCTGCTGGACGAGTACGCGCGTGCGGTCACCGGGCCTGTGCGGAAGGATCGCGCGCTGCGCGGCGCGACGGTGTACGTCGAGCCAGGGCGCGGGCTCGTCGGGCGCGCCGCCGTCGCCCTGTATCGCGTCGTCGGGACCAAACGCGTGCCGAACGTGCGCACGTTCGTCGCGGTCGACGGAGGGATGGGGGACAACATCCGCCCGGCGCTCTACGGCGCCGAGTACAGCGCGGTGCTCGCGGCACGCGCGAGTGAACCCGCGACGGAGGAGGTCGCGGTCGCGGGGAGGTACTGCGAGTCCGGCGATGTCCTGATCCGCTCGGTGCGCTTGCCCACCGCACATTCGGGCGACCTCCTCGCGATCCCGGCGGCAGGTGCGTACAGCGTGGCGATGTCATCGAACTACAACGAGACCCCGCGGCCCGCGGTGGTCCTCCTCGATGGCGCCCGGGCTCGTGTCATCCGCGAGCGCGAGACGATCGAGGACATCTGGCGGCTCGAGCGCCGCTAATCGCGCGGGTGGAGCCAGAGCCGAGCGCGTAACCGAACGAGGTCGCGGATCGCGCGTGCGATGACGCGCGGCGACGCACCCTTCGGCTCGTGGGCGGTGCGAGGGAAGTGCCGCACGCCGACCTGGCGGACGCGCACGCCGGCGCGGCGCAGGGTGATGAGGAGCTCGGGTGAGAAAAATGCCCCGTTCGACCGTACGCGCTCGAGCGGCACCCGCTCGAACACCTCTCGGCGAAAGAGCTTGAAGGCGCAGTCGACGTCACGCCAACCGCCGCCGAACAACAGGCGGATGAGGCCGTTGTAGACCCACGCTACGAAGAGGCGTCGCGCTGGGTCGGCCCGCTTCTTTCGGAAGCCGACGACCGCGTCGGCGCCATCGGTCTCCGCGATGAGCAGCGCGAGGTCCTCGAGCGCGAACTGGCGATCGCCGTCGGTGAAGAAGATCCACCGCTTCGTGGCAGCGACGAGACCGGAGCGGACGGCACCGCCGTAGCCACGACGGGTCCCGTGATGGATGACCCGGACGCGTGGGTCCTTCCTCGCCAGCTCGTCGGCGATCACGCCGGTGCGATCGCTGCTGCCGTCGTCCACGACGGTGATCTCGAAGTCATCGGCGAAGCGCGGCAATACGGCGAGAGCCTCTTCAACGATCGGGGCGACGTTGTCCTCTTCGTTCAGTGCGGGAAAGAAGAACGAGAGGCCATCGAGCCGTGCGGGCACAGGCCCGCAAGGTTAGCGTGTTGGTGTCGCATGACCGTGTCGGACCGAGCAGCCGCGATATGGATCGGTGTGATCGTGGCCGCGATATACGTGGCGGCCGGCATCGGACTTTCCACCGACTACGACTACTACGGCCGGTTGGCGGACGCGTTTCTCCACGGACGGTGGTGGTTGAGCGAGGCGCCATCGTGGCTCAACGAGCTCCTGCCATGCGGCGACGGACGTTACTGCGTCGTGTACCCGCCTCTCCCCGCGATCCTGTCGCTGCCGCTCGTGCCGTTCTTTCCGACGGCGGTCGCGCAGGTCGTCGCGTCACGGATAGTGGGCGGTGCGTCGGCTGGCGTTCTCTACTACGGGCTGCGCGCGTACGGTGCTCCGCGCACGTACGCCTTCGCGGGCGCATTGCTCTCGGCGTTCGGGACGACGCTCTTCTTTTCGAGCGTCGACGGCCGCGCGTGGTATGCGGCGCATTCGGCGTCGATGCTCTTTTTAGCCTTGGCCTTCGCCGTCGCGGCGCGCGGCGGTAACGCGGCCGCGATCGGCGCGCTGATCGGGATCTCGGCGCTCGCCCGCTTGCCGGTCGCGCTCGCGGCCCCGGCGCTTGCGCTCCTCTGCGCGCGTCGCGCGGGAACGCCGTACGGACGCTCTCTCGCGGGCGTGATCGCGGGCGGGGTGCCGTTCGCGATCGTCTACGTCGGCTACAACCTCCTGCGCTGGGGCACGCCGCTCGACGACGGGTACGCGCGTCTCACCCAGGGCGACGTGTTCTTCAACCACGGGCTCTTCTCGCCGCTCTACCTGCCACGGCAGCTGTACGCGATCTTTCTTCAGGATCCCGAGATCGTCCCGAACACGCCATTCTTTTGGCGCCCGCGCTTCATCGGCATGAGCCTCTTTCTGACGACGCCCGTGTTCCTCTGGGTCTTCGTCGCGCTGCGCGAGATCCGCCGCGACGTCGACGTGGTCGCGACCGCAGCGGCGGCACTCCTCGCCCTCCTGCCGGACCTCTTCCACGGCACCGTGGGCTTCCAGCAGTTCGGTTACCGTTTCAGCATCGACGCGCAACCGTTCCTGGTCGCGCTGGCGCTGGCGGGCGACGGTCTCTTCCGCGGGGTGTGGCGGCGCTGGCCGACGATCGTCTTGTTCGTCGCGATAGTCGTTTCGCTCGCCGTGAACATCTACGCGACGATCGCGATCACGCGCTTCGGGTACTGGCAATGAACGACGAGCTCGGTCGCGGCGAGCGCCGCGCGCGGCTCGTCGTCGCGGGCGTCATCGCGCTCGGCGTGATCGTCCGTCTCCTCGCGGTGCGCGCGCAGGGCTTCCCGACCGACGTCGGCACGTTCGAGGCGTGGGCCGAGCGGCTCGCGCAGATCGGTCCAGGCCGCTTCTACGAACCGGGGTACTTCAGCGACTATCCGCCTGCCTTCCTCTACGTGCTGTGGCTTCTCGGCGGTCTCTTCGACGGCGAATTCCTTCGGCTCGCGGTCAAAGCGATCAGCATCCCCGCCGACATCGGCATCGCGCTCCTCGCGGCGCGCGTGGTGTGGCGCACCGCTGGGCGCTCGGCCGCGATCGCCGCCGCCACGATCTGGTCGCTGCAGCCAGGGGTCATCTTCGCCGGCCCGTACTGGGGACAGGTCGATGCGGTCGGGACGCTGCCGCTCTTCGGGTCGCTCGTCGCCGCGGGATCGCGGCGGTGGTGGCTCGCCGGAGCGCTCGCCGCTCTCGCCGCCCTGGTGAAGCCGCAGTTCGGCATCGGCCTCATCGTGATCGTGGCGGCCGTGGTCTTCGAGTTCATTCGCGAAGCACGGTGGCGTCCGGTGGCGCTGACGCTCGGCGCCGCCGCCGCGACGGCGTACGTGCTCTGCGTTCCGTTCTGGGGCTTCGACCCGACCCGCATCGCTGCCGAGCTCGTGGGTCTCGTGCGCAGCGCATCCGAGACCTACCCGTACACCTCGCTCTACGCCTTCAACGGCTGGTCGGTGTTCTTCGATTTCTGGAAGCCGGATACCGATCTCGTCTTGTGGGGCGGAGTCCTGCTCGTCGCCGGGCTGGTCCTCTCGTTCGTTCCGCTCTGGTGGCGCCGGGATACAGCGACGCTCCTGGCCTGCGGCGTCCTCGCCGGTCTCGCCTTCTACTTCCTGCCGACCCGCGCGCACGAGCGCTACCTCTTCCCGGTGTTCGCGCTCGCCCTGCCGCTTGCGGCCGCCCGGTGGCGGGTGCTGCTGCCGTACGTCGTCCTCGCGCTCGCCTTCGCGCTGTCCCTCTACTACGCCTTCACGCGCTACCAGCAGTACGTCGATCTGCGTGTTCCAGAGACCATCGAAACGCTGATCTTCGGCCGCACGGGACAGATAGGGATCGCGCTCGTGATGATGGGCGCGGCCGCATACCTGATCTGGCGCCTTGTCCGCGGCGACGCGCGACTTGAGAGCGACGGCGCGTGGCGTCTTCCCGCCTTCGCTTCGCTACGCCAGGGCCGCTGGACCCTGCCCGCCGGGCTCGGTCCCGGTCGCCTGCCGACGCGTCGCGACGTGACCGTCGCGGTCCTCGTCGCGCTCGCGGTGCTCGTCACCCGCGGCTATCGCCTCGACTGGCCGCGGGACATGTACTTCGACGAGGTCTATCACGCGCGCACCGCGTTCGAGCTCCTCGCCCAGCGCGAGCCGTACGAGTGGACACACCCGCATCTCGCGAAAGAGATCATGGCGCTCGGCATCCTCGCGTTCGGCGACGACCGCGTCGTCGGGCACGAGGCCGTGCCCACCGACACGGTCATGACGGCGGTCGGGAACGACGGGCTACGGGTCTACGCGCTTGCGGACGGCACGATCGAGATCGCGGAGCGAGGGTCGAGCCCGCAATCGGTGACCCAGCTCCTCGGGCCTCCGCGGGGGATAGCGGTCGACGGCGATCGCATCTTCGCGGTGACCGACCAGGAGAGATCGACGAGATCGACCTGACCCCGTCGCTTCGGGCCGCCCCGCCGGGCCACGTGTCCTTCAGCAGAGTCCGAGCGCGTGAGGCCGAGCCGAGAGTGACGTCATTCGAGGTGAGCGGGGATCGGGTCCTCGTCGGGACCGCGCGATCGCTCGCGATCTACACGACGCTCGACGCGGCCCCGGTCGTGATCGCCATTCCGACCGTCGCCGTCACCGCGAAGACAGACGGGAGCGAGGTCTACGCGCTCGATCCGCAGGGGATCGTGCACGTCATCTCCGCCGACACCGGGCAGGAGACACGCGCGCTCACCGGAGGGCGCCCCGGGACGGCGATCGCGTACGCGCTCGGCCCGAACCGCCTCTTCGTTGCGCGCGCCGACGCCGCGATCCTCGACGTGTACGAGCTCGAGACGGGATCACACGACTCGGTCCCACTCGCGAACGCGCGCACCGGCACGTTCTTGTCCGGCGCATCCGCCCTCGCGGTCGTGCCGCGCACCGACTTCCTCTACGCACTCGATGAAGGGCACGTGGTCGTGGTCGAGACGCACGGGACCTCGCCGTTCGCGTCGATCCCTGCGACCGGGTCAATGCTCGGCGTCGACGGCGAAGGCGACAAGCTCGTCGTCGCCGGCGCAAACGGCTCCGACCTCATCGAGACCGGCCGCCACGCGCTCGCGTGGCGGATACCGGGAGTCCTCTTCGCCGCGCTCCTCGCGTTCGTTCTCGTTCTCCTTGCGCGACGCCTGTTCGCATCGGCGGTCCTCCCCGCGCTCATCGGCCTCGCGGTCCTCCTGGACGGCTCGATGTTCGCGCAGGCCCGGATCGGCATGAACGACATCTACGTGGCGACGCTCATCGTCGCCGGCTGGTACTTCGTCGTCGCCGCTTATAGGCCGCGGCGCTCCGCGCTCCTCGACATCGTGATCGCGGGCGTGCTCTTCGGTCTCGCGCTCGCGTCGAAGTGGGCGGGCGCGTACACGCTGGCCGGCCTCCTCCTAGCCTCGATCGCGGTCACGGCGCGCGCGTACGAGCGTGGTCGCCCTGGGACCGGCGGCCCGCTTGACCTATTGGCGCGCCGCGGGCTGAACGCCCTCGTGCTCTTCGTCGCGTTCGCCGTGATCCCGGCCGGCATCTACCTCGCGAGCTACGTGCGCTGGTTCGGCGGTCCGACGATCCCGTACGGCTGGAACCTCGTCGAGCTGACCCAGCAGATGTACTGGTACCACTCGAGCCTGACCGCGCCGCACCCCGCGGGCTCGCCCTGGTGGAGCTGGCCGCTGGTGCTGAAGCCCGTCTACTGGTACTTCGGCGCGTCGAGCGGGGGCGACAACGCGTACATCTACGACGCCGGCAATGTCGTGCTGTTCTGGGCTGGCCTCGTCGCGTTCTGCTGGTGCGCCGTCGCGGCGGTCCGCGCGCGATCGGCGACGCTCGCGTTCGTCGTGTTCGCCGGGCTCGCGCAATACGTCGCGTGGATCCCGATCGGACGCGTGCTCTTCTTCTATCACTTCTTCACGGTGCTTCCGTTCTACCTGTTGGCGCTCGCGGCGGGACTCGCGTTCCTCTGGGAGACCGGTCGCGTCCGTCTGGTGATCGGTTATCTCGCGGCCGCGGCCGCGGCGTTCGCGTATTTCTACCCGTTCATCTCGGCGCAGCCCTTCCCTGGGTCCCAGGCCGGGATGTTCTTCATCCTCCCGACCTGGGCATACGAGTGCACCTTCTATCCGACATTCGTGTGCAATCCAACGATCGGCTCGTCCTTCTCGGTCGTCGCGCTCGCCGGCCGTCTCGCGTTCGCGCTCGCGGTCGCCGCGACGGTCGCGGCGATCGTCGTCTTGAGCGGTTCGCCGCAGCTGGGGCGGCTGCTCGCTAGCGCGCGATCGGGTACGCGCCGCTAGCGAAGATGAGAGCGGCGATCGTCCCACCGACGACGAGCGCGACGAGCAGGGCGAGGACGAGGTCCACGAAATTGCGCCGCACGTCAGCCAGACCAAACGTGCGGCGTACCGCGTAGAGCACCACGGTGATGTTGTCCTCGCCGCCGCGCGATTTCGCGAGGTCGATGATGGCGCTCGCCGCATTGCCGAGATCCTTGCCCCGCACGGTCGACGCGATATCGGCGTCGGGCACGTGGCGCGTCAGTCCGTCCGAGCAGAGGAGAAGGCGGTCGCCGGGACGGAGCGTCTCGACGAACACGTCGGGCTGCACGCCGCGAGGATCGCCGACGAACCTCGTGATCGAGCTCTGGTAGTCGCCGGCGTGGTCGGCGGTCACCATGCGGATCTCGCCGTCTCGCAGCAGATAGGCGCGGCTGTCGCCGAGGTTTCCGATGACCGCCGAGGTGCCGTCGATCGCCGCCGCGACGAGGGTCGACGCGGCGCCCTTCTGGCCGCTCTCCCCGGCCGCACTGAGCACGGCGTCGTTCGCACCGCGGATGGCCGCGGCTAGCGCGTCGGCGGGCGCCTGCCCCGCGCTCGCGTTGAAATAGCCCGCGGCGAGCGCGTCGATCGCCGCGGCGCTCGCCATCTCGCCTCCGGCCTCGCCCCCGACGCCGTCGGCGACGGCGACGAGCGTGCCGTTTCGTCCTTCGCGGACGAGATAGCGGTCTTCGTTGGTCTCACGCACGCGGCCGGTGTCGGTGCGTGCCGCCGTTTTCGCTGGCAGCCTCTAGTCTCCCTTCTTCGTGCAGTCCTTGCCCGAGACATAGGTCAGCGTCGTCGTACCCCCACGCGCGAGCGCCGTGCCCGCCGGCGGGTCCTGGCGCAGGACGGCGCAGGCGCCGCCCTGCCCCTCGCCGGGAGTCCACGCGACGTTCGCGAAGCCCGCGGCCTGGAGCGTACCGATCGCATCGAAGAGCTTCTTCCCGACGACATTCGGCGTCCCTGAGGCCACGGCGCTGGGCGCGGCGGTCGGGTTGGCACCGGGAGGCGAGCCTCTCTGGAACGACGAAAAGAAGAGAAAGAGCGCGAACAGGATCGCGAGCACGGCGAGGATCGCCACGCTGCTGTCGAAGCGCGGCAACATCCAGCCGCGGCCGGTGCGGATACCGCCGATCTCTCCGAGCGATGAGGTCGGGTCGCTGTCGCGATCCGCGACCTCGGAGAACGCTCGAGCGAAGGCACCCGCGCTCGCGTAGCGACGGTCGGGTACGGTCGCGAGCGCGCGCCCGACGATCGCGTCGAGTCGGTCGTCGATGCCGACACGCGCACGGCGGAGCGACGGCGGAGGTCCGACGAGCCGCTCGCGCACCAGCTCTTCGCTCGTCGCGCCATCGAACGCGGGTCTGCCCGTGAGGAGCTCGTACGCGACGAGGCCGAGGCCGTACACGTCGGTGCGCGCGGTGACCGGTCCACCTTCGACGCGCTCGGGTGCGATGTAGCGCGCCGTCCCGAGAAGCTCTTGCTCGTCGCGATCGCGCGCCGCGCGAGCGATGCCGAAGTCGGTGAGCTTCGCGACGCCCTCGGGATCGACGATGACGTTCGCCGGCTTCACATCGCAGTGCACGACCCCCGCGGCGTGAGCCGCATCGAGTGCCCCGGCGACCTGCCGGATGAGGCGAGCGACCTCGTGCGGAGGCAGCGGGCCGCGCTCGGCGACGATCTCGCGGAGGGTCTTTCCCGGCACGAGCTCCATGACCATGAACGCGTCGGCGCCGTCGCGGCCTTCGTCGAACACCGTGACGACGTTGGGGTGTACGACCGCCGCCGCGCGGCGCGCCTCGTCGGCGAAACGCGCGCGGAACGCGTCGTCCGCGTCGGGGCCGAGGAGCTTTATCGCCACATCGCGATCGAGCTTCTCGTCGCGCGCGCGCCACACCTCGCCCGCGCCGCCCTCGTCGATCCGCTCGATGAGGCGATACCGCTTGGCGAGGAGGCGCATAGGCGCGGGCGTGCCGAGTCGAGTGGTCTTCTCGCTGGCCATGCCGTCGTCCGTCCGCAACTTGTGTGCTAACCCATCAGGCGAGCTCGACGAGGGCTCCGAGAGCCGCCTCATAAGTCCGGTCGCTTCCGAGGATCGAGAGCTCCTCACCGATGAGCTCGACGATCGCAGGCGAGGGCAGCGGCATCGTGCGCTCCCACCGCCGCTCGCCGTCCAGAAGAACGGTCGCGGTCTGATGGCGCGGATCGGGCTGACGCTTCACCACGAACTCGGCGTGTTGCGTCTCGCCTGTGGCCTGGATCCGGATCCCGGACACATCGCCCTCTTCCAGCCCCCGCTCGAAGCGCGGCCGCACGCGGACCATGATCCGCGCGCCGTCCGGGCGCGCGATCGCGAACAGGAGTCCGCCGGCCTCTGAGGGAGCAAGCGTCTCGAGCGGTCGCCAGCCGAGACGCGACGCGAGCCATCCCACGAAGAGCAACGCCTGCGAAGGGTGGATGTCACGTCCATCCATGTCCACGGCGAAACCGACACGGAGCCCGGTGATACCGTCCAGAAAGAGCCGCCACGACGGCACGTCGAAGAACGCTGTCGCGATCTCGCGCCACGGGGTGAGTCGCGTCCAGTTCAAGTCGGTGAGGCCGAACCGTCCATGCGCCGTCTCCGAGATGCGCGCGATGGTCGGGAGAGTGACCTCGGGGCGCGCGAAGTCTGCGGAGTCGACGATGAGCCGGTCGGTGAGACGCAGAAGATCCCCGAACGACCGCGAGCCGATGGGCGGAGTTCCGGTCCACCAGAGAAAGACCGGGAGATCGGGCACGAGGAGGGGGATCACCGCGGACGCGAGCCGATCGTCCACGTCACCGCTCGCGCGAACGAGGATCTGCTCATAGCAGACCTGTCGCGCGCCATCCGGGACCGGAAGCTGGCAATGCATCTCGATGCGGCGCTCGCTGTGCTCGCGTTCTTGTCCGCGGTCCGCAAGCACCACGATGGCGCGCGAGGGATGACGGAGAGCGAGGTCGGAGATGCTCCGGGCCGCGCGCCGCGCGTGCTCCTCGCGGTCGGCGTACACGATGAGGTTGAGCACCGATGCGCGGGCGATCGGGCGGACCGACTCGCGCGCATGCGCGCTCTGAACGCGCCGGAGCCGCGCGAGCTCGCGCTCGAGGGCCGCGACGCCCTCTGCGCGGGCGCCCCAGAACATCGTGTCGATCACTACGCCTTTCGCCATTTCCGTCCATCCCGCTCGATGAGGTCGTCCGCTTCGGTCGGTCCCCAGGTCCCGGCCCCGTAGAGCGCCGGGGCTCCCGCAGCCTCGCTCGATGCCCAACCCTTGATGATCGGGTCGACAAAGGCCCATTGCTGGTCGACCTCGTCGTGTCGTGTGAAGAGGGTCGCGTCGCCGCGGAGCGCGTCGAGGATGAGCGTCTCGTAGGCGTCCGGAGCGTCGACCATGAACGACGCTCCGTAGTCGAAGTCCATGTTGACCGCGCGGATGCGGATCCCTTGGACGGGGACCTTCGCCCCGAACCTGAGCGAGATGCCTTCGTCGGGCTGTATGCGCAGGACGAGGGCGTTCGGTTCGAGGCCAGCCAGGGCTTCGCGCGAGAAGAGCTGGTGCGGCGCTACGCGGAACTGGATCGCGATCTCGGTCGACTGTTTCGGCAATCGCTTTCCGGTGCGCAGGTAGAACGGAATCCCTTCCCAGCGCCAGTTGTCGACCCACAGCTTCAAAGCGACGTAGGTCTCGGTCCGGGAGTCGGGCGCGACGCCCGGCTCCTCGCGGTATCCCGGCGCGGGCACGCCTTCGATGAAGCCGCGGGTGTATTGCCCTCGCACGGCGTTCATCGAAAGATCGTCGCCCGCGATCTGGCGAAGCGCGCGCATCACTTTGACCTTCTCGTCGCGGACCGCCTTGTCGTCGAACGCGGCCGGTGGCTCCATCGAGACGAGCGCCAGGAGCTGAAGCAGGTGGTTCTGGACGATGTCGCGCATCGCGCCCGCGTGCTCGTAGTAGCCCGCGCGCTCCTCGACGCCGATCGTCTCGGCCACGGTGATCTGGACATGGTCGACGTACTGGCGGTTCCAGATCGGCTCGAAGATCCCGTTCGAGAAACGCATAACGAGGATGTTCTGAACGGTCTCCTTGCCGAGGTAGTGGTCGATGCGGAACACCTCGTCTTCGCGAAAGACGGTATGCACCACCTCGTTGAGCGCGAGCGCCGACTCGCGATCGTGGCCGAACGGTTTCTCGACGACGATGCGCGCCCATCCGGTCTCGCCCCGCAGGCGATGCTCGCCGATCGCCTTGACGATCGGCTCGTAAGCGGACGGTGGAGTCGCGAGGTAGAAGAGCCGGTTCGCGTGCGTACCGAGCGCGAAGTCGAGCTGGTCAAGCGTGCGTCGTAGCTCTTCGTACCCGGCATCGTCCGGCGTCGCCACGAAATGCAGGTGCTCCGCGAAGCTGCGCCAGACCTCTTCGTTCAAGGGTCTCGTGCGGCTGTATTGACCGACCGCTTTGTGCAGCTCCTCGCGGTACTCCTCGTGGCTCAGGGGCTTCCGCGCGGTACCGACGACAGAGAATGTCGCCGGCAGGAGCCGTTGCAAGGCGAGGTTGTAGAGCGCGGGGATGAGCTTGCGCTGGGCGAGATCGCCGGAGCCGCCGAAGATGACGATCGTCGAGGGCTCTGGGATGCGTGAGAGCCGCAGCCCTTCTCGCAGCGGGTTGAGTGTCGAGGTGGCCAGCGCCTATTCCTTCTTGATGGCGTGGCCGCCGAACTGATTCCGCAGCGCGGCCGCGACCTTCATCGCGTAGCTGTCCTCCTGCCGCGACACGAACCGCGCGAAGAGCGAGTGAGCGATGGCCGTCATCGGAACGCCATGCGTGACAGCCTCGAGCACCGTCCAGCGTCCCTCGCCCGAGTCCTCGACCCAGCCCTTGATGTTTTTGAGATCGCTCCCCTCCTGCTCGAAGGCGCGCTCGGCGAGCTCGAGGAGCCACGACCGCACCACGCTGCCCTGAAGCCACACCGTGGAGACCTTGCGGAGATCGAGCTCGAACTCGCTCGCATGGAGGAGCTCGAACCCTTCGCCGTACGCCTGCATCATTCCGTACTCGATCCCGTTGTGGACCATCTTCACGAAGTGGCCCGCGCCGTTCTTCCCGAAGTGAGCCCATCCGTTGGGAGGCGCGAGCGTGTCGAGCGCGGGCTTCGCGATCGCGACCGCGTCTGCGGGGCCGCCGACCATCATGCAGTAGCCGTTCTCGAGTCCCCAGATGCCGCCCGAGACGCCGACGTCGAGGAAGCGGAACCCCATCGCGGCGTATTTTTCGGCCCGACGCATCGAATCGCGGAAGTAGCTGTTGCCGCCGTCGACGAGCACGTCACCGGGCGAAGCGAAGCGGGCGAACTCATCCAGGGTGTGATCGGTCGGGTCGCCGGCGGGCACCATCGCCCAGAGGACGCGAGGGGGCTTCATCTTCTTGACCATGTCCTCGACCGAGCTCGACGCCACAGCGCCGTGCTTCGCGGCCTCCTGCACCGGCTCGGGGCTGCGGTTCCCCGCGATCACGCGATGCTTGCCCCGCGCGAGGCGCGTGACCATGTTCCCGCCCATGCGACCGAGGCCATAGAGACCGATTTCCACGCGCTGCCTTCTTTTCGGCCTTCGGCCGAGGTTTGGTCCGTGTTCGTCGTTCGCTTTTCGGTCTGCATTGTGCGGTAGGGTTAGGACGTGGCTACGGCAGCCCAAACCGACACAAAGATTGAGCTGTACCGCGACCTCGCCCGACAGCTTCGGGTTGACAGCATTCGGTGCTCCACTGCCGCAGGTTCGGGACACCCTACGTCCTCACTCTCCGCGGCGGACCTCATTGCTGTCTTGCTTGCCGGGCACTTGCGATACGACTTCGGGCAACCGGATAACCCGGCAAACGACCACTTGATCTTCTCCAAAGGTCATGCGTCTCCGCTCGTTTACGCGATGTTCAAGGCTGCGGGCGCGATCAACGACGACGAGCTCATGACCTTCCGCAAATTTGGAAGCCGCCTCGAAGGGCACCCCACACCGATCCTTCCTTGGGTCGACGTCGCGACCGGCTCGCTCGGTCAGGGACTGCCGATCGGCGTTGGCGTCGCGCTCGCGGGAAAGCGTGTGCTCGAGGCCCCGTATCACGTGTGGGTCCTGGTCGGAGACAGCGAGACCGCCGAGGGGTCGATCTGGGAGGCGTTCGACCACGCCGGTCACGAAGGTCTCGCCAATCTCACCGCGATCGTCGACGTGAACCGGCTCGGCCAGC
>VBGU01000121.1 GCA_005881085.1 Chloroflexota bacterium
CGGGCGGCGGTGCTTGTCTTGGTCCGAAAGCGTCCGCAAACGCGCGAGCGCGTGTCGCCAAGGCTGTTTGATCCGATACGGCTGGTGCTTCCTGACGATCTGAGCGAACCGATCCCCGATCCCGTCGAGCCGGTGCTTCTTCCCGACTTCGTACCTCCATGCCCCCGCCGTCGTGCAGATCGGAAACTGAAGCAGACTGGCGGTCCGTTTCGATGGCCGTTTGCCATTAGTGGCCACGTATAACTCTTGAATTAGGTGGTCGAGGGCCGAGCGAACGTCGTAGAGGATGTGGGCGACCCGTCGGTCCCAGTCCTCCGGGAGCGGCATGACCCCATCGACGTAGTACGAGAGCCGCTGACGCTCGTTCTGGATTTCGTGGCGGAGGAGAACAGGCTCCCCTCCATAGGCTTCGCGCAACGCTTTGAGTTGTCGGCCAAGACCCTTGAAATCCTCTGCCGCACCGTCGATGATCCGCTTCGAGCAGACGGCGAAGGCGGGATTCATGGCACGTAGGATGGACGGCATCGGGCAATATTCAGCCCCTGGGTTTCACGATGACCATTCGGAATGTCTTCGCGTTCACCGGTGGCCGGACGGTGTTTACCGGCGAGGTGGAGGACGCTCCGAACTTCATAGGACCGTGCGACTGCGAACTTGCCGTCGAAGGCCGCGGGCCGACACGCCTTCGGATCGAGGGCGAGATGTTCCATGCCGCACCAGGCCAGCGTGGGCTATCGACCGTCGATACCGTGGACGTGTCTCTTATCCGGCCTGCTCTTGGGAAATGCTGGCTGCGGGAGTTACCGCCCCCAAAGCGATAGTTGCCCAAATCTAGTTGTTCAGGAATCCGCGCTGGGTCCGATGCACGTGAGGCGTTGTGGGGCCAGCCCCGACAACAACAAGAGTGGCTGGCCCCCACGCCCCCGATTAATGCCCGACGCCGAGCAGGAATAACAGGATGATCAGGAGAAGCGGCGCGCCAAGAAGCCAAAGAAGAATCAGGATCATCTCGGTACCTCCCTATGTCCGCGTCGTGCGGTCGCTCGCGAGACGGCGCGTCATGGCGACTCGCTCGCCATGCGCTCGCCCGAGCCCATCCACCCACCGATGACGCTGCCAACGAGACCGAGCAGGATCGCCACGGCTGCGGCGGTCGCACCCGCGGTCGCAGCCTTCGCCGCGTTCGGGTCGACCGGCTGACCGGCCTGGGTGGGAACTGCGGGCGATGGAGCGAGGCCGGCGTACCAACCGTTGAAGACGGCCCCGCCGAAGCTCGCCATTGCGACAAGAACCACGGTCGCGACCAGGAACGCGATCGCCGCGTGAAGGATCGCTGGCTCCGCGCGACGGATTCCGGCGATCCGCGCCGTCACCCATCCGCCAATCACGAACGCGAAGAACGAAGCGAAGACCGCATACGCGACGGCGACGCGACCAACGCCGCTGAAGTCGGTGACCCGGCCCTCGTTACCGGCTTTCCAGGATCCGATCGCTGTACCGATGACGCCAAAGAGCACGACCGCGACCACTGAAGCCAGAGCCCCGACGATCACCGGAGACCAGTAGACAGGCCACGCCGTCCACGAATCCTCGCGGACGACGGCGCTTCTTTCTCGCATGAGCTGCGCACCCCCCGTCTCGAAAATTTGTGTCCTTTTCGTTAGCGGGGATGCACCCGACGTGCCAAAGGAGCGGAGCGGCGGACGATCCGCCGCTCAGCTCACCGGCGTCTCAGGAAGCTGGGGACTTCGAGGTCGTTCGCGTCGTACTTCTTCGATTCCTCGGTCTTCGGATGTGATGGCGTAGTGGGAGCGGCGGCGACGGTGGAAGCCGATGTCGCACGCTGCTCGACCGAGGGCGCCTGCCGTTTGTACATCGGTCCTTCGAGCCGGCGGACGGCACGAGCCGCCTCGAACGCGGTCGCGATCACCGAGATCTTGACCTCGCCGCCCATGCGCTCGTCGATGACCGCGCCGAAGATGATGTTTGCCTCGGGATCGGCTGCCGCGTGGATGATCTCCGCCGCCTCGTTGACCTCGAAGAGCGTGAGGTCCGGGCCGCCGGTGATCGTGAAGAGCACGCCGCGCGCGCCGTCGATGCTCTGCTCGAGGAGCGGCGACATGATCGCCTGGCGCGCCGCATCCGCGGCACGCGACTCGCCGGAACCGTGGCCGATCCCCATCAGGGCAGAGCCCGCGTTCGTCATGATCGTCTTCACGTCGGCGAAGTCGAGGTTGATGAGGCCGGGCACCGTGATGAGGTCGCTGATGCCCTGGACGCCCTGTCGCAGGACGTCGTCGACGATGCGGAACGCGTCGACCATGCTCGTCTTCTTCTCGACGACCTGGAGCAGGCGATCGTTCGGGATCGTGATGAGCGTGTCGACCTTGTCGACGAGCTCGGCGATGCCCTGCTCGGCGAGGAGGCGGCGCTTGGCGCCCTCGAAGCTGAACGGCTTTGTGACGACGGCGACCGTGAGCGCGCCGACGTCCTTGGCGATCTCGGCGATGATCGGAGCGGCTCCGGTGCCGGTCCCGCCACCCATGCCGGCGGTCACGAACACCATGTCCGCTTCCTTCAGGGCCTCGTAGAGCTTCTCGCTGTCGTCCTCGGCGGATTTGCGCCCGACCACGGGGTCGGCGCCCGAGCCAAGGCCTTTTGTGACCTTGTCGCCGATGCGGAGCTTGTGCGGTGCGTCGGAAAGGAGGAGTGCCTGAGCGTCCGTGTTGACCGCGATGAACTCGACGCCGAGGAGCTCGGCGCGGATCATCCTATTCACGGCATTCGAACCGCCGCCGCCTACGCCGACGACCTTAATGAGCGCGAAGTTCTCGATATCGCTTCGGAGGGGCATGGGTAAGCCTCCATGATGTCCATGCCGCTGCCCCTCCCCTAGCGGTGCGCTCATGGCTATTCAGTTCGCGCGCTGACTATAGTCCGCAAACTCAACGTTTGGCGAGCGGCATTTGTGATTCGTCTCCTGTTCCTCGATGAGCGATGGCGGGGCCGGGGCGATCGGCGTGCTCACGGGGCCCCTGTTCTCCCGTGACGCGCGCGAATCTCATGTTCCGCACCCCGTTGCGCCGCCGACACGCCCCGTCCCCGCCATCAAAGGCAAGGCCAGCCTCAAAGGAAACTCCGCGTCGCCACTCTTGAGTGCTCGTCCCTAGTCAGCGGCTTCTCGAAGGGATTTTTCTAGGGCATGAGTCCCTTGAAAATCTTTCCGATACGCGAACTCACGCCGTCGAAGGGGGTACGCGGACCGTGACCATTCCCCCGATCGTCATCCGAGGCCCAGTTGTGCGCGCCCCAGAGCAGTAATCCGCTCGCGGCGGAATAGGGCGGCGTCGCGATCTGGTCGGTGAGACCGCCGAGACCTCTCGGCCCAACGACACGGGCGCTCATGCCGAGCTGGTCCCGGGCGGCCTTCGTCACGCCGTCCAGGAGCGATCCGCCGCCTGTGAGGACGAGGCCGGCCTGCAGTCGATTTGTGGCGCCGGCCGCCTCGATTTCGGCCCCGACGAACTTCAAGATCTCGGTCACCCGCGACTCCACGATCTCGGCGATGTGCCGCCGGGTCACGCCGTGCGAGGTCTCCTCGCCGATGGAAGTGACCTGGAGAACCTCGTCAGGGTCGACATCCATCGGCATGGCCGACCCGTAGCGGAACTTGACGCTCTCAGCCACGTCCGGGGTCACCCGCAGGACGATCCCGAGGTCGGCGGTGACGCTCCGGCCACCCATGGGGATGGTCGCGCAGTGCGAGATCGAGCCGTCCTGGAAGATCGCGATGTCGGTGGTGTCGCCGCCGATGTCCGCCAGGCACACGCCGAGCTCGCGGTCCTCGTCGTTCAGGGTCGCCTCGGCCGTGGCCAGGGGCGCGAGGACGAGCTCGTCGATCTCGACGCCCGCCCGCTGGACACACTTCGTCAGGTTCTGAACGCTTGTGGACGACGCGGTGACGATGTGCGTTTCCACCTCGAGGCGCACGGCGGTCATTCCGATGGGATCGCGAACCCCTTCCTGCCCGTCGACGACATAGCCCCGCGGGACGACGTGAAGGATCTCCCGCGTGTTCGGGATCGACACGGCCCGGGCCGCCTCGATCGCGCGAACCGTGTCGCCGCGGTCGACGTCGTGCCGGGACGAGCCTGACACGGCGACCATGCCGCGCGAGTTCTGGGAGGCGATGTGGCTTCCGGAGATACCGACGAAGGCCGACCGGACTTTGAGCCCCGAGATGCGCTCGGCCGCCTCGACAGCGCTCGCGACCGACTGGACGGTGCGGTCGATATCGATCACCACGCCCTTACGGAGGCCGTCCGACGCGGCCAGCCCGATCCCGATGACGTCCACGCCGCCGCGCGCGGCCATCTCTCCGATGAGGACGCACACCTTCGTCGTACCGATGTCGATGGCGACGAGCACAGTTTGCTCAGCCATGACTCACTCCGATCATTGCAGGGGAAGTATCCCCTTCAACCCCTCTTCGCTTGCCGCGATAGCGGCAAGCTAACCGATTCGGCCACCGCACTAGAGGAAATGGCGGCGGATGACCGCCACGTTCTGGAAGATCCGCCATCCGAAGGCGAAGAGGGCCACGAGATACAGGTCGATCCCGAGGCGGTCGCCGAGGAATGTCAGGCCCGCCGCGAGGAGGGCGTTCGTGTAAAAACCCGAGAGGAAGATGCGGGTGTCGAAGTGTCCCTCCAGCTCCGCGCGCCCGGCACCGAGCAGCGAGTCGAGCGCGGCGAGGATGCCGACCGCGGTGTAACGCGCCCACTCGATCGGGAGGTTGAAGCGGAGGGCGAGACCCAAAAGCACCCCGGCGACGAGGCCGAGGAGCGGTAGCAGCACTTAACTTGGGCTGAAGACGATCTGATCCGGGCTGCGCACGTCGACGTAGTCTAGCTTTCGCTGCGGGTTGTCCCGCAGGAATCTGCGTGCGTTCGCGATCTTGTCGTCGATACGCTCCGCGCCGCCGAAGCGGATCTCCCACCCCGCGGCGACGCGAATGACGAGGCCGGTCGCGCCCGCCGCGAGGAAGACGCGCGGCGACGCCGCGTCCGGCCGCAGGTCCCCAGGTCCGAGCCGCGCGAGCTTCGTCGCCGCCTCTACGAGCGCAGGATCCAGCCGATCGCCGGCCTGCCGAGCCTTCTGCTCATCGGTCACGCGGATATCGGGGGCGCCCCGCGGATCAAGCGAGGAGAAGAGGACACCGTCGGCGTCAACGAACGACTCGGTACCGTTCGAGAGCCAGCGCGCGATAGCGACGCGCTCGCTCAGCACCACGCGCGCGTGATCGGGGATGCGTATCTCGACCCGGGCGTCGCGCACCGCCGGAAGGTGGACCAGCCGGTCGCGTGCGCGCGCCGAGCTCGCCGTGAACGACTGCGCACCCAGGAGTCCGCTGGCGGCGACGACCGTGTCAACCGCGACATGGTGCGCGCCTTCGATCGCGATGTCGCGGATCCGCCAGAACGGCCCGATCGATGCGGCGACGATCGCCGCGGCGCACATGAACGCGGTGACACCGGCGACGGCGCGGTCTACGTCGGCGGGGCGCCGTGGCGGTCGGAGCCGGCGCGGTAAGGAGCGCGAGCGGGGTCGGGAGCTCAGCGCGCCCGCCGGCGCGCGTCCTCGAGGGCCCAGTCGATGAAACGAGTGAGGAGATCGCCAAAGCCGATGCCGGCCGCGCGGGCGGCTTTTGGCAAGAGGCTGTTCGCGGTCATGCCCGGAATCGTGTTCACCTCGAGCGCGACGATCCGATCGCCGATCCACACGAAGTCGGTCCGCGACATCCCGCGGCACCCGAGCGCGCGGTGCGCACTCACCGCGAGGTCCTGAACGCGCTTGGCCACGTCGTCGGGGATGCGTGCGGGAACGATCTCCTCGCTCGCGCCGGCGTCGTACTTCGCGTGGTAGTCGAAGAACTCGCGTTGCGTGACGATTTCGATGACCGGGAGAGGCGTGAGGTCGTCGTTTCCGATGACCGGCACCGTGAGCTCGGTTCCCTTGAGGTACTCCTCCACGAGGGCGCGATCGTCGTAACGAAGCGCGTCGCTGATGGCCGGCGCGAGCTCCTCGGCGCGACGGACGATCGACGCGCCGACGCTCGACCCGCTCGCGACAGGCTTCACGAACGCCGGCAGACCCACCGCGCGCGCCCGCTCGAGATCCGCACCTGCGGCGGTCGCGACGACCGCGCCGCGAGGCACGTCGATTCCGGCGGCGGCGAGCACCGTCTTCGCCATCACCTTGTCCATCGCCAGCGCCGAGGCGAGCACGCCCGAGCCGGTGTACGGGATCCCGATCGTGTCGAGGAGGCCCTGGATGCGCCCGTCCTCACCCCACGTCCCGTACAGCGAGATCAGCACGACGTCTAGCGGCTCATTCGAGTCGGTGATCCCGCGCGTCGCCGGCACGAGCGCCTTCGACGCCGATGCGATCTCGTTCTCAAGCCCCTTCGGCAGCTCGTGCGCCGGATCGACACGCGCGCCGCCGGCGAGCAGCTCTCGCGCCTGTGAGCGCTGTGCGTCCGTGAGCGCTGGGTTTCGGACCATGAACGCGAGCGGGTCGAGTAGCACGACCTCGTAGCGGTCGGATGGGAGGCTGCGCTGGATCTGGGCGCCGGCCGCGAGCGATATGTCGCGCTCCGCCGACGCCCCGCCGGTGAGCACGCCGACCCGAATACGCTTCGGGGGCTGGGGGGCGGAGCCCCCCAAGTTCTTGGTCACCATTCCCCGACCAGCTCGACCTCGGGGACGAGGGTCACGTTGAATTTCTTTGCGACCTCCTGCTGGACGAGGGTCATGAGCGCGCGAACATCGCCGGCCGTTGCGCCGTTCACGTTCACGATGAAGTTCGCGTGCTTCTGACTGACCATCGCGCCGCCGATCGCGCGCCCTTTGAGGCCGGCGGCTTCGATGAGCCGCCCGGCGAAGTCGCCCGGCGGGTTACGGAAGATCGACCCGGTGTTCGGCTGCGCGAGCGGCTGCTTCTTGATGCGCTCGTTCGCCATCTCCTTGATCCGCTTCACCGCGTTCGCCCGGTCGCCGCCCTTCCCCCGGAACCGGGCGCGGACGCAGACGATCGGCGTGCCTTGGAGCGAGCTCGTGCGGTACGAGTAGCCGAGCTCGTCGACCTTCGCCGTCCAGGTGTCGCCGTTCATGTCGACGAGCTCCGCGTCGACGATGACGTCGGCCGTCTCACTGCCGAAGGCGCCCGCGTTGCCATGGACGGCGCCGCCGACCGTGCCGGGAACGGTCGCCATCCACTCCAGACCCTCGACGCCGGAGCGCGCGGCGACCGCGGCGACGTGCGCGAGCTCGGTGCCGGACGAGGCGGTGACGATCTCACCGTCGACGCTCGACTCGCGCCACGCGTTCTGCAGCACCACCCCGCGGACGCCACGATCCGCGACGAGCAGGTTGGTGCCGCCACCGAGGACGAAGACCGGAAGCTCGTTCTCGCGCGCGACCCCGATCGCCTCCACAAGGTCTTTCTCGCTCGCGACGCGGAGAAAGAAATCCGCGGGACCGCCGATCCGCAGGGAGGTGTGCGGCGCGAGCGGCTCGCCGCGCACACCGAACGTGGTCATGGTCATACCGTCGCGCGCTCACGCAGAAGTTCGAGCAGCCGGATCCCGGCGGGCCGGATGTCCCCAGCGCCGAGCACGAGGACAAGGTCTCCGGGACGTGCGCGCTCCGCGAGCACGCGCGCCGCGGCCTCGGCGTCGACGACGTACGTGCCACCCGCCCGCACGGCAAGGGCCTTCGCGCCGGCGCGGCTATCGGCCTTCTCGCGGGCGGAAGCGAAGGTCTCGGCGACGACGCGATCGTCCGCGGTGCGAAGGGCTGCGGCGAAGTCGTCGAAGAAGGCCCTGAGCCGGCTCGGCGTGTGCGGCTGGAAAAGCACGATGACGCGGCCTGACGTGCGCGCTCGCACCGCCTCGATGGAGGCGCGGATCTCGGTGGGGTGGTGCGCGTAGTCGTCGACCACGGCGATACCTCGGGCTGAGCCGAGCTCCTCGAGACGCCGCTCGGTTCCGTTGAAGGTCGCGAACGACTTCGCCGCCGCCACCGCAGGAATCCCGAGGGCGTCGGCCGCAGCGACGACACCGGCGGCGTTTCGCGCGTTGTGCGCGCCGGCGAGGCGCAGCGACACGGGAATGGGTGACCCGAACGGCCCGGCAAGATCGAACGACACGCCATTCGCACCTTGCACGAGCTCGACCACGCGATATCCCGCTCCGGGGGCCATTCCATAGGTCGCGACCTGACGACCTGCGAGGTCATTGCCGCGCGCGGCGAGCTCGGCCGCGCCAGGGTCGTCGATGCATGCTACGAGCCACCCACCGCGGACGATCCCGGCGGCGAAGCGCGCGAAGGCCTGCTTCACGTCGCCGAGGGTCGGAAAGACGTCGATGTGGTCGTGCTCGATGTTCGTCACGATCGCGATCTCGGGCTCGAGCGACAGAAATGCGCGGTCGTACTCGTCGGCCTCGATGACGAGGATGTCGCCTCTGCCCGCGTAGGCGTTCGTCCCCAAGTCGCGAAGCACGGCACCGCAGATGAGCGACGGATCGAGCCCGCCTGAGCGAAGCGCGGTCCACGCGAGCGCGGTGGTCGTGCTCTTTCCGTGCGTACCCGCCACGGCCAGGACGCGCTTGCCGCGCGCGAGCTCGCGCCACGCGTCCTCGCGCTTCCACACGGGAATGCCCGCCGCGCGCGCGGCCGCGATCTCAGGATTGGCGTCGCCGTACGCGCTCGAGCGGACGACGACGTCGGCGCCCGCCACGTTCTTCGGGGCGAACGCGGTCGCGACGGTCGCGCCGTCAACGGCGAGGGCCGCCGCCAGTGGCCAATCGCCCTTATCGGACCCGCTCACGGTGTCGCCACGCGCCATGAGCAGACGCGCGACCGCGGACATGCCCATGCCCCCGATCCCGACGATATGAAATTTCGTCATTTGCATCCGCCGAGCTTGCGAAGCTCCCTCGCGATGGCCGTCGCCGCGTCGGGCCGGCCCGCTGCGCGCGCGGCTTTCGCCATGCGCGCGAGGCGGGCGGGGTCGTCGAGCAGGCCGGTGACCTGCGCGACGAGGCGGTCGGCGTCGAGCTGACTCTCGCGAATGACGATCGCGGCGCCACGCTCCGCGATGTCCTGCGCGTTCGCCATCTGATGCGCCTCGGCGGCGGCCGCGAACGGAACGAGGATGAGCGGCACTCCGAACGCGAGCGGCTCCGCGATCGAGGAGGAGCTCGCGCGTCCGACGACGACGTCCGCCGACGCGAGCGCCGCGCCCATCTCTTCGTGGAGGAACCCGTACACCTGGTAGCGCTCGCGGAGGTCCGCCGGGAGCGTCTCGCGCTTGGCAGCGACCTGCGCGAGGTGCGCGTTGCCGGTGTGATGGATGACCGTCGCGCGGCGAAGAAGTCGCCCGACCGCACCAGAGACGGCGTGATTGATCGCGGCCGAGCCCTGGCTTCCCCCGGTCACGAAGACGACCGGCCCCTCCGCCGGGATCCCGAGCTTCGCGCGACCCGACTCCCGCGTCCATTTGAGAAGCGAGCGGCGGATCGGGTTGCCGTCGACGAACGTGCGGCCGCGAGGCAGCACGCGCAGGGACCCCTCGAACGTCGCGCCGATCCGCTGCGACCACCCGGCGAGCAGCCGGTTCACGCGTCCGGGAATCGCGTTTCCTTCCCAGATGTAGACGGGCACGCGCGCGAC
>VBGU01000122.1 GCA_005881085.1 Chloroflexota bacterium
CCGCATCCTGCTCGCGACCCGGAAGGGCAAGGCGATCACTTTCAAGGCCACAGACGCCCGCCCGATGGGCCGGCAAACGCAGGGAGTCACCGGGATCCGCCTCAGCAAGGGCGACGAGGTCGTCGGCATGGGCATCGCCCGGCCTCGGACCGAGGCCCTCTCGGTCACCGAGAACGGTTTTGGCAAACGGACCGCCGTTGCCGAGTTTCCGACGCAGGGCCGCGGCGGCCAGGGAGTGATCCTCGCCGCCCTTTCGCCCAAGACCGGCAATGTGGCTGCGATACAGATGGTCGACGAAGGCACCCAGGAGATCCTTCTCATCACCTCGAACGGCGTCGTCATCCGCACACCGCTCGAGCAGGTGCGTGCTCTGGGCCGCGCCACGATGGGCGTCAAGGTCATGGCTGTCGGAGAAACGAAGATCGCTTCGATAGCGACGTTCACCATGACTCGTCCAGCGCAGACGCAGCTCGATCTGCTCCGCTGAGCCTGCAGCCAGCGCTCAGACGCACCCTAGCGGGTTGCAATCGCGGCGCATGCTTGTCCGGGGTGCGTAGCAAAGAGGCCCCAACGGTACTTTTTTCGACCGTTTTGACGTTGTCCCAAGCGAACGTCCCGGTATGGTGGCGCTCCTTGGGAGGGGCAACGAACTGATCACGCTCGCCGACGTCAGCAAGCGTTATCCGAACGGTACCGACGCTCTCCGCGATGTAGATCTCGAGATCGACTCGGGGGATTTCGTCTTTCTCGTCGGCTCCTCCGGCGCTGGCAAGTCCAGCCTCATCCGCCTGCTCATCCGCGAAGAGCTTCCGTCGTCCGGCCGCGTATGGGTCGACGGCCAGGACGTTGTCCGCATGCGCAGATCGGCGGTGCCGAAGCTGCGCCGTCGCGTCGGCGTCGTGTTCCAGGATTTCAAGCTTCTCCCGCGCAAGACCGTCGCGGAGAATGTCGGCTTCGCGCTGCTCGTGACCGGGCACTCCGGCGAAGAGGTGCGCGAGGAGACCGAGCGCGCGCTCGCGCTCGTCGGCCTGTCGCAGCGCCGCGAACACTTCCCGGACCAGCTCTCGGGTGGTGAGAAGCAGCGCACCGCGATCGCGCGAGCGCTGGTGAGCCGGCCAAAGATCCTGATCGCCGACGAGCCGACCGGAAACCTCGATCCGGTCACGAGCTGGGAGATCATCAAGCTCCTCGTTCGGGTCAACGAACTCGGAACCACGATGCTCATGGCCACCCACAACGCCGAGATCGTCAACGCGCTTCGCCGCCGCGTCGTCCACCTCGATCACGGGATGGTCGTGCGCGACGAGCGCGAGGGCCAGTACGCGGCATGAGGCGACTCGAGTACATCGGCACCACTGCCGCGCAGGGCTTCTGGCGGAACCCCGTCATGAGCATTGCCTCAACCTTCACGATCGGTCTGATGCTCCTGCTGTTCGCGTTCTTCCTTGCGACCGACCGGGGCTTACAGGCGGCGGTCGGCGTTCTTGAATCGAAGGTGGAGCTCGCGATCTTCCTTGAGGACAACGCTCGCGTGTCAGACGTCCTCGCGCTTCGCGCGCGCATCGAGGGCGACCCAGCGGTCTCGCGAGTCGACTACGTCACCAAGGCTCAGGCGATGGCCCGGCTCGTCGACATCGCGGCCAGGCGCCCGGACATCCAGATCGTCGACACGTCATCGAACCCGCTCCAGGACTCGCTCGAGATCAAGCTCGGCCACGCCCAGGACGCCTCGCGGGTCGCCGCCTCCCTCCGCGAGGAGATCGGAAAGGGCGTCGTGAGCGATGTCGTCGACAACCCGCAGGTCGTCGACAAGCTCCTGACCATCACCCGGGTCCTCTCGTTC
Source organism: Chloroflexota bacterium (assembly GCA_005881085.1). Classification (GTDB taxonomy): domain Bacteria; phylum Chloroflexota; class Limnocylindria; order P2-11E; family P2-11E; genus 3-1-20CM-2-70-9. Next base: position 1,844 of record VBGU01000122.1, read on the forward strand.
GGCGGGCTGGCAGTGCTCGCGATGATGCTGATCGTCGCGCTCTTCGTGATCGTGAACACCATCCGCATCGCGGTGCACGCCAGGCGCGACGAGATCGAGATCATGAAGCTCGTCGGCGCCACCGACTGGTTCGTGCGGTGGCCCTTCATCGTCGAGGGAATGCTCGTGGGCGCCCTTGGCGCCGTGGCCGCCACCGCCGTCGTTCTCGTGGCGGCCGGACCGGTCATGGGGGCGATGGTCAACTTCATCGAGATCCTGCCGCTCTCGTTCGGGACCACCTTCGTCTGGCAGCTCGTGGGAAGCGTCTTCGCCCTCGCGCTTGCCGTGGGCGGAGGCGGCGCGATGCTGTCGGTGCGGGCGCACCTCGCCAAATGAGCCCTCGGAAAGCCTTGACCCCGACCGATGCGCGGTGCGACGATGCGCCACGCATGGGAACTCCCCGGCAACCCGCTCGGGGAGGTGGGGTTTGGAGGACGCGTGCCGCTCGCGCGACCACGGTCGCGCTGATTGTCTGCGCGATCCTCGGTTCGTTCGCGCAGCTCGCTTCCGCTGACGACCCCATCACCGCCGCGCTGAAGCGCAAGGAAGAGCTCGAGCGCGCCGTACAGATCTCCCGCGCGAACGCCGAGCGGTACCAGGCCGTCGCCAATCAGTTCCAGGCGGTCGTGAATCAGACCAACGCGCGGATCTCCGACCTCGCCACCAAGCAGGCGAACGCGCAATCCGAAGCCGACCAGCTCTTCTATCAGATACAGATAGCCGAGGAGCAGCTCGCGCTCGTCACGTTCCAGCTCGACGAGACGAAAGCGCTCACGGACTCGCTGAAAGCCGAAGCCGCGGAGGAGACCAAGCAACTCGCGGCGCAGGAGGATCTGTACGCGCGCCACCTCCGCACGACCTACCGGCAGGCCCTCATCAGCCCGCTCGAGATGCTTCTCTCATCGTCGTCACTCACCGAATTCGCCAATCGTCTACAGGCCATGATCTTCATCAATCGGCAGGACGTGCAGCTCGCGAACGAGATCCGCACTCTGCGGGCCGACACGCAGGACAAGCAGGACCAGGCCTCCACGAAAGAGAAGGAGATCCTTGGCCTCGCCGATCAGATCACGACCCAGCGGACTCAGCTTGCGACCGCGAAGACGAAATACGACAAGCTCGTCGCCGAGGCGCAGACGGCTATCGACGCGGAGGCGGCGTCACGGCAGGTCGCGTCGCAGCAGAGACAGTCCGCGCAAGGCCAGGTCAGCCAGACCAATCAGACGACGGCCGTCCTCACGCGACAGCTCGACGAGGCCGAAGCGCAGTACGAAACCCTTGCGGCACAGGCCGCGGGCGGCAGCGGGCTCGGCGTCTTCAACGGTTCGAAGCTCGCGATGTGGCCGCTCCGCGGACCGATCACTTCGGGCTTCGGCGCGCGCTGGGGCGGCTTCCACAACGGCATCGACATCGCCGCGCCGAAGTACACCGCGATCCGCGCAGCGTCGGCCGGCAAGGTGGTCACCGTCGGTCGCCCCTATCTCGCGTACGGGGACACCGCCGTCGTCGTGATCATCGCGCATGGCTTCAACTTCTCGACGCTCTACGGTCACCTCGACGACCTGCACTGGCCGATCGTCTCGGTGGGGCAGACCGTCTCAGCGGGCCAGATCATCGCGTACGTCGGCATGACCGGATTCACGACCGGCCCACATCTGCACTTCATGACGATCGCGGACGGGCGCGCAGTAAATCCAATGGGCTACCTCCCTTAAAGCTTTCGCAGTCCGCACCCCAGACACGCTCGCGTTCTTCTAGTGAATCCATAGCGACATTGACGGTAATTCCCGGCCATGTAGCATCGTCTCCGAAAGAAAGGAGGTGATGTGGAGTGGGCGATGCCAGTGGGAATCCAAAGACCCATGTGAGCTCACTTCAGCCTTTCGTAATGAAACCAACTGAGGTGATCGCGCACTAACGCGTTGGGTCTTTGGTGACCCGGCAAAGGAGAGCGGCGGCAGAGATGCCGCCGCTCTTCGTTTTCACCGCCTAATCTGGGCGCCATGCCCTCCCGAAAGACCGACACTCCTCCCGCCGAACCGGTGCGCGAGGTCCAGCTTGCTGAGAACCGCAAGGCCCATTTCGATTACCAGATCGAACGGCGGCTCGAGGCGGGCATCGCGCTGCGCGGGACCGAGATCAAGTCGCTCCGTGCGGGTCACGCCAACCTGCGCGACGGATACGCGCGCGTCGAGAACGGCGAGGTGTGGCTACGGAACGTGCACATCGCGCCGTGGGCGAACTCGGCGCACGACAACCACGATCCCCTCCGCCCGCGCAAGCTGCTGCTGCACAAGGACGAGATCGGCATCCTCGTCGGCACGATCGCTCAGAAGGGATACACGCTCGTCCCGCTGCGCATGTACACGAAGCACGGGCGAGCCAAGGTCGAGCTCGGGGTCGCGCGAGGCCGCAAGCGCTTCGACAAGCGACAGGTGATCAAGGAACGCGAGGCCACGCGCGAGATGGACGCCGCGATCCGGAGGCGCGTGGGCCGGGGCTAGGAGGGCGTGGGCCGGGGCTTATCCCGCCGGTTGGAGCACCGGGAGCATCGGGCGACCGGCCGCGTCCACACCGACGGACTCGGCGAATTGGCTCTGGTAGAGGTCGTAGTAGAAGCCCCGCTTGCGCAGGAGCTCGTCATGGTCGCCCTGCTCCACGATCCGGCCGCCGTCCATGACGACGATGTTGTCCGCGTTGCGGATCGTCGAGAGGCGGTGGGCGATGACGAAGGACGTTCGGCCATGACGGAGCCGCGCCATCGCTTGCTGGATGAGCACCTCGGTGCGTGTGTCGACGTTGCTCGTCGCTTCGTCGAGGATGAGGACGCTCGGATCGGCCAGGAACGCGCGGGCGATGGTGATCAGCTGCCGCTGGCCAGCCGAGATGTTCGACGCTTCCTCTTCGAGCATGGCGTCGTACCCCTCGGGGAGCGTGCGCACGAACGAATCGACGTGCGCGGCCGTCGCGGCGGCGACGATCTCGTCCAGCGAGGCGCCTTCCTTTCCGTATGCGATGTTGTCGCGGATCGTGCCGGCGAAGAGCCAGCTGTCCTGGAGCACCATGCCGAATGCGCGCCGCACCGCGTCCCGCGGGAGCTCGCGCGTGTCCACGCCATCAAGGCGGATCGAACCGCCGTCGATGTCGTAGAAGCGCATGAGCAGGTTCACAATCGTGGTCTTCCCGGCGCCGGTCGGACCGACGATCGCGACCGTCTTTCCCGGGCGTACGTCAAGAGAGAAGTCCTCGATGAGCGGTTTGTCGGGCAGGTAGCGGAAGGAGACTTCGTCGAACTCGACATGACCGCTTATACCCTTGGGCGCCGTCGCGGACACACGGTCCGGCGTCTCTTCCGGCGCGCCCAGGAACTCGAAGACGCGCTCCGCGGACGCGAGCCCCGACTGGAGAAGGTTCGCCTGCGAGGCGATCTGCAGGAGCGGCATGCTGAACTGCCGCGAGTAGGCGATGAATGCCGTCACGTCCCCGAGGCTCATCGCGCCGGACGCGACGCGGTACCCGCCGATGACCGCGACGCCGACGTAGTTCAGGTTCGAGAGGAACTGTATCGCCGGCTGGATGATCCCAGACAGGAACTGCGCGCGGAAGCTCGCGCGGTAGAGCCGTTCGTTCTGGGTGTTGAACTGCTCGATCGCGCTTGCGCGGCGCCCGAAGACCTGCACGAGCGCGTGCCCGCTGTGCATCTGCTCGACGTGCCCGTTCAGCGCGCCGGTCTCCGCCCACTGCGCGACGAACTCCTTCTGCGAGCGCCCGGCGATCACGATCGTGACGGCGAAGGACAGCGGGATCGTGAGGATCGAGATCAATGCGAGCAGCGGGCTGATCCACAGCATCATCCCGAGCACGCCGATCACAGTGAGTACCGACGTGAGCAGCTGGGAAAGGCCCTGCTGAAGGGTGGTCGCGATGTTGTCGACGTCGTTCGTCACGCGGCTCAAAAGATCGCCGTGCGCGTGGCTATCGAAGTACCGTAGCGGCAGCCGTGCGAGCTTCTCCTCGACCTCGCGCCGCAGCCCGTACACGGTGCGCTGCGCAACGCCGGCCATGAGGTACGCCTGCGCCCACGAGAGGAGCGACGCGAGGACGTACACGAGCACCGCGAGCGCGAGGATCTGGGCAAGCGCCGTGAAATCGATGCCCACGCCGGGGACCGCGTTGGTGCCGGAGAGCAGGTCGGCGAGCTGACCCTGGCCGCGGGCTCGAAGCGACTCGATCACCTGCTCCTTCGGCACCCCCGCAGGAAGAGATTTGCCGATAACGCCGTCGAAGATGACATTCATGGCGTTCCCGGTGATCTTCGGGCCAATGACGCTGAAGGCGACGCTGAGCGAGCCGAGCACGACGACGACGGCAAGCACCGCCCTCTCCGAACGAAGGCGCGCGAGCAGCTTCCCCAGCGTGCCGCGGAAATCCTTCGACCGCTCGACCGGGGCGCTGAGCCCCATGAAGGGGCCACCGCGCTGGCCTGCCTGCGGTCGCCCGCCGGGGCCACCACGGGGTGCCCCGCCCATCATCATGCCGCGGCCGCCCCGAGCTGCGATTCGACGATCTCGCGATATTCCGCGCTGCTCCGCATGAGCTCGTCGTGCGTGCCGCTTCCTACGACACGTCCTTCGTCGAGCACGACGATGTGATCGGCGTGCAGGATCGTGCTGACACGCTGCGCGACGATGAGCACCGACGCGTCACCGGTCTCGCCTCTGAGCGCCATACGCAGACGCGCGTCCGTACCGGCGTCGAGCGCGGAGAAGCAGTCATCGAAGAGGTAGATGGCGGGGCGTTTGGTGATCGCGCGCGCGATCGCGAGGCGTTGCCGCTGTCCGCCCGAGACGTTCGTGCCGCCCTGGTCGATCGGCGCCTCGAGCTGGCCGGGCATCGAGGCGACGAAATCGCGCGCTTGCGCCACCTCGAGCGCATGCCAGAGCTGCGCGTCGCTGGCGTTTTCGTTGCCGAAGCGGAGGTTCTGCGCCACCGTGCCTTTGAACAGATACGCGGTCTGCGGCACAAGCCCGATGCGTCCCCAGAGGCCTTCGAGCGCTTGTTCGCGCACGTCGACGCCGTCGACCAGTACGGCGCCGGAGGTCACGTCGAAGGCGCGCGTCACGAGATTCACCACCGTGCTCTTCCCGGAGCCGGTGCCGCCGATGATCGCCGTGGTGCGCCCGGGTCGCGCCTCGAAGGTCAAGCCGTGCAGCACGGGACGCTCGCCGTGCGGGTACGCGAACGTGACATCGGCGAACGCGACAAGGCCTCTGACCCGCTCCGGCGCGATCGGGCGGAGCGGCTCGGTGATCGACGAGTTCGTGTCGAGCACTTGGGCGATCCGCTGCGCGCTCGCCTCGGCCCGCGGGATCAGGATCACCATGAAGACCGCGGTCATCACCGCGAAGAGGATCTGCATGATGTACTGCAGGAACGCGGTCAGGTTGCCGATCGGCATGTCGCCGCGGTCGACGAGCCCGGCGCCGAACCAGAGGATCGCGACCGTGGAGAGGTTCATGATCACGAGAAGGGCCGGGAACGCGACGGCAAAGATGCGGTTCACGCGAAGCGACGTTGCCGTGAGGTCCGCGTTCGCCGTCTCGAAGCGTGCGCGCTCGGATCCAACGCGAATGAAGGCGCGGACCACGCGCACTCCGGTGATCTGCTCCCGCAGCACCTGGGTGAT
>VBGU01000123.1:0-8814 GCA_005881085.1 Chloroflexota bacterium
CGTGGGGCCAGGTCGTGGGTCGGCTCAAGGCGTTCGTTGAGTCCGGCCAGCCGCAGCCCTTCCTGGAATAGTCCTGGGCCCCGACGTCGCCCTGCGGGCCATCGCGGAGCCGCATCGGCGCGAGATCCTGCGACTCGTCCGCGAACGGGAGCTGCCCGTCGTCGAGATCGCGGCGCGATTCCCGGGCGTCTCCCGGCCCGCGGTCTCGCAGCATCTCCGCGTGCTCTGCGATGCGGGTCTGCTCAGCATGCGACGATCGGGAAGGAACTCCTTCTATCGCGCGCGCGAAGATCGGATAGACCGGTTGCGCGCCTACCTGGATACCTTCTGGGGCGACCGGCTCGCGGCCCTCAAGCGCGCGGCGGAGCGCGAGGCTCGTCGATGACGACGCGGACCGACGGCACGCCCATCCGGCACGTGGTTCGCGTCGAAGCGCCCATCGACATCGTCCGGACCTACTTCACCGATCCGAAGCGCATCGTCGAGTGGTGGCCGACGCGAGCAACCGTCGACCTACGCGTCGGCGGAGAGCTGAAGTTTGAATTCGATCAGCCTGATGGACGGACTGATAGCGCCCGAGGCACATTCGTCGAGCTGGCGCGCGACCGCATCGTGCTTACCTGGGGATTCGACCGCGATGCGGCTCTTCCGCCCGGCTCGAGCCGCGTCGAAATAACCCTTGAGGCTGACGGCCGAGCGACGGTCGTACGTCTCGAGCATCGGGGACTGCCCGAGACTCATCGGCGGAGTCACGACGACGGCTGGGCATATTTCCTAAGCCGACTCACCTCTGTGGCACGCTCGAACGCCTGAGGCCGCGTGCCTCAGCGAGTAGCGCCCTAGCCCGATCGCGCAACGATGTGTCAGCGCCACATCCGACCCCGTCGTCGCACCGGCCCGAGCAGCGCCTCATCGAAGGGTTGCACCGCATGGCCCTGGGGCTGAGGCGGTTCCGCGCGCCAACCCATGGCCAGCAGTACGACATCGGCCTCGTAGTAGTCCTGCAGCACGACCGCGACGAGCGCCCGGAAAGGTCCGGGCATCTCCGCCTCAACCGTGCGCACGGAAGCGATGCGCCCAAGAGCGTCCGCCCGAACGAAAGCCTCCTGTCCTCCCGCCGCGGTCGCGACCGCATGGAGCACCACGTTATGCAGCGCCCCATCGAGGCCCGCGACGAGATGCTCAAGCTCCGTCGCCACGCCAGCGGCGGTCCCGCTCGGCAGCGGCGGGGTACGGTGATCGCCAGGAAGAAGTGTGTCGACGATCGCGCGCAGGAACGCGGAGGTCACCGGCCGACCTCGCGCGCGAGATCGTCGCCGATCTTCAAAGCCAGGGCGGCGATCGTCGCGCCCGGGTTCACCGCACCTGCTGTCGGGAAAAGGCTGCCGTCAGCGACGATGAGGTTCGCGACAGCGTGGCAGCGCCCGCGACCGTCGGTCACCGATGTCGCCGGGTCATCTCCCATCCGTGCCGTACCCAGCAGGTGCCACCCCGTGAGCGGTGCGAGCGGCACCCGCGCGACGCGATATGCGCCGGCGGCGTGGAGCATGTCCTCAGCCCGGTCGAGGCCAAAGTCCAGGATTCGGCGTGAGTTCTCGGAGAGCGTGTACTCGACACGTATGTTCGGGAGCCCATCCGCCGCGACACCTTCGGCGAGCGCAACACGATTGCGTGCGTCTGGCAGATCCTCGGCGACCACCATGACGGGAAGCGAGTGCCGGAATTCTTCCCGCAGGCGCGTGTGCGCGTCCTCGCCCCAGGCTGGTTCAAGACGCGCTGCCTGGTGGAGAGGTGCGTTCTCTCGGGTGACCTGTAGCTGCAGGCCTCGCGTGAATGGGCGTCCAGGCCGATGCTCGTAGAACTCGTGGCTGTAGACGCAGGCCCCGACCGGGCCGCGCGGGCCATCCAGTTCTTCGGTGAACATGCCGCGGGCGTACGCGATCGGATGGAACATCAGGTGGCGGCCCAGCGCGCCGTCGGCTCCGCGGCCGATGTTCGATGCCAGCAGCAGACGCGCCGTACCGATCCCGTTGCAGGCGACCACCGTGAACGCCGCCGGTTGCTCATGCGTCGCGCCATTCCCGTCGCGGTACGCCAAACCGATCGCGCGCCCGCCCTTCACGATTACGTGCTGCGCGACGCAATGCGTCCGCAGCTCCACGCCGTTCCTTAGAGCCACCGGCCAGTACACGATGTCGGCCGACGCCTTCGCCTGGATCGGGCAACCCATGAGGCAAGGGCCGCCGTTATTGCAGGCGTGGCGGTCACCGCGGTCGACCGTGTTGATCGCGGCGTCGGCCGGCCACCAATGCCAGCCCATCGCGTTGAAGCCGCGCGCCGCCGCCTCGCCCATTCGGCCGATCGCCACTGGCGGCATGCGTGGCGACCGTTTCGGCGGGTAGGCCGGGTCGCCCGCCAGGCCGGCGATTCCCATGGCGGTGTCGTTCAGGTCGTAGTACGGCTCGAGATCGAAATAGGAGAACGGCCAGTCGTCCCCGACGCCGTCCAGCGTCTTGGTCCTGAAGTCGGAGGGATGAAGTCGCGGAACGTGCGCGGCCCAGTTGATCGTCGAGCCGCCGACCCCATTCCACAGGAGCGGTTTGATCGGCGAAGCGGAGTCGTCGATCGGATAGTCGGCCGACCGCGAACCACCCGCCGACAGGCGCACGTTGGGTGATGTCGCCCACGCGCCCAGCGCCGCGCTCTGCCAGTCGCGTCGGTACGCCGGCATCGCCGAACGGTCCACCCAATCGCCGCGTTCGAGACAGACGATGCGCAGGTGTGGCGCGCGCTCGGATAATCGGGCGCACAGCGCCGAGCCCCCGAGCCCCGCTCCGACGACCACAACATCGACGGCGTCAAGCTTGGCCACCTCGTGAAGCTACGCTCCATTTGAACCTGGAGGTCGAGCGAAGACGATGACCGGGACGCTGGTCGAGCTGTTTCGAGACAAGACTTGGGCGACGCTGCGTCTGATCGAGTACTGCCAGCGTCTCGCGGACGAACACCTGGTTCGCCCCGTCGCCACCCGTCTCCCTTAGGAGACGCGCTCCAGCACGACGATGGGGATCACACGCTTCGTCTTCTTGGGGTAGTCGCGGAAGGCCGCGAAGTTATCACCGTGCGCGGCGTAGAGACGATCGCGCTCTGGTCCCTCCGGGACAGGCCTCGCGTGCACCTTGAACTTCTCGGTCCCGACCTCGATCTCAGCGTCCGGATGTTTGACAAGGTTGTGGTACCACGCGGGATGCGACGGCGCGCCGCCCTTCGAGGCGGCGATCACGTAGCGGTCGCCATCGCGGTGGTACACGAGAGGCGTCGTCCGGACCTGTCCGCTCTTCGCCCCTCGGTGTGTGATGAGCAACAGCTTGTCGCCGAAGTAGCCGACGCCCTTGCCACCCTTCGCGCGGAAGTCGTCAATCGTGCCTTTGTTCCAGTCGGCCATGCGTGCTAAATGTATCGGAGAACGTGGACCGTCTCGTCACTCTCGTGCTCATGCGGTCCGATGGCACAGTCCTTGGCGCACTGCCGACCTTCACCGCGACCACGCCGTGGTGGCCGGACGTCGCGGAGGTCGTTGAGACGTGCCGCGCGATCCACGGCATCGACGTCACGATCCTGCGCCTTCTCGACGTCGCAGACTTCGACCCACGTGGTGGCATGGGCGGCAAGGTCATCTACGTCGCCGAGCTCCACGGTGCTGCGCCCGCAGCGACGACACCTTGGAGTGCCGCGCTACCCGATGACCCGCTCCGCGCGCGTTGGGCGCGCCCCGGCGGACCCGCGCGCGATGTGGCCTGGGCAGATGAGCAGCTGATCGCCGCCGGCCGTCCACGGGAGCGACCCGCCGTGCAGATGAAAACGTGGAACCTCTCGAGCATCTGGCGGTTGCCGACAGCACACGGCGACGTATGGCTCAAGGCTGTGCCACCGTTCTTCGCGCATGAGGGCGCTGTGATCCACGCGCTGGCAGCGCCGACGCTGCCCCCACTCATCGCCTTCGACGAGCTCGGCCGCACGCTCCTCGAAGACGTGCGGGGCGTCGATCAGTACGAGGCACCGACCGACCGCCATGCCGTGATGATCGATGCGCTCGTCGCCCTTCAAGCCGGCGCGGTCGGCCGTGTCGACGAGATCCTCGCCGCGGGCGCGCCCGACTGGCGCGCGGCCCCGTTCGGAGTCGCGGCCGCGGACGTCGTCGAGCGCGGGGGCGGCGAACTCGGCCTCGACGAAAGGCGCGTTCTCGACCGGCTCGTTGCGGGTCTCGACGATCGATTCCGCGCACTCGCTGAATGCGGCATCCCCGACACGTTCGTCCACGGCGACTTCCACACTGGGAACGTGCGCTGGACCGAGACGGGTCCGGTCATCTTCGACTGGGGCGACTGCGGCATTGGCAATCCGTTGCTCGACCTTCCGCCCTTCGACAGAAATCTGGACGCCGAGCATCGTCCCACCGCTCGGGCTCGCTGGATCGAGCAATGGACCGCCCACGCTCCAGGCAGCGATGCGGCAAAAGCCGTCGCGCTCATTGAACCGATCGCCACGCTGCGGCTCGCGATCATCTATCAGCGATTCCTCGACGGGATCGAGCAGACCGAGCGGCGCTATCACGAAGCCGACGTCCCGCAGCAGCTGCGCGACGCCGCGCGGCGCGCGACCGAGGAAAGACGCTAGCTGTGGAAGGCAACCGCGGCAGCGTGGTGCGCGCACGCGACGGCCTCGAGCTGCGCACCTACCTCTGGCCGGCCGGGGGCGCACCACGCGCGCATCTGCTCCTCGTCCACGGCATCGCGGAGCACGCGGGCCGTTACCGGCATGTCGCAGCGCAGCTCGCGAGGGCGGGGATCACAGCACACGCCTATGACCAACGTGGCTTCGGTGGGTCGGGTGGTCACCGCGCCTACGTCGATCGCTGGTCGCAGTATCACGACGACGTCGAAGACCGGCTCGCCGAGGTTCGGTCCGCAGCCGACGGACTCCCGGTGGTGCTGTACGGGCACTCGATGGGCGGGCTCATCGCTCTGGGGTACACGCTCGCGGATCCGCCACGCCCGTTACCCGACCTTCTCGTTCTTTCGGCGCCTGCGATCGATGCGGCGGTGCCCGTCTGGAAGCGCAGGCTCGCGGACATTCTCGGTGGCGTCAGGCCGCGCTTCGCGGTCGCGAATACGTTCCCGAAGGGCGGGCTCTCTAGCGATCCGGCCGTCGAAGCCGCATATCTGGCGGACCCGCTCGCTGTGCATCGAACGACCACGCGGCTCGGCGTTTCGCTTTTCCGCGAGCAGGACCGCGTCAAGAGCGCGCTCGCGGGTGGTGCGCAGCTACCCGTCGCTACATATGTAGTGCACGGCGCCGACGATCCGATCGTGCCCGAGTGGGCCAGCCGATCACTGGAGGGCCGTGCGAACGTGACGCGTCGCGTCTACGAGGGGCTGCATCACGAAACGCACAACGAGCCGAACAGCGCGAGCGTGATCGCCGACACGATCGCGTGGATCGTCGGCCAGGCAGGCCTCACACTGTGATGACGACCTTAGCCCGGGCGTGTCCCGTCTCCAGATAGCGAATAGCTTCCGCGGTTTGGTTCAACGGATACGTTCGGTCGATGACCGGTTTGACCTTCCCGGCTTCGATCAGCTCCTTGAGCACAATGAGGTCCTCCTTGCTGTTCTTTGCGAGAAAGAACGGCATCTTCTGGTTCCCGAAACGCGAGAGCACGGCCGTCTCGAGAAGCCCAGCCACGATCGACGCCGTCCCGTCATTGTTCGCCGCGCCAACCCCCACGAGAGTCCCGTTTGGTTCCAAGACCCGCCTGCGAGATGACAACGAGCCACTCGACGCGACATCGAGGATGACGTCGTACTTGCGCCCGCCTCGCGTGAAGTCCTCCCGCGTGTAGTCGATGACCTCGTCCGCGCCGAGCGACCGGGCCTGGTCCACGTTCCTCGTGCTGCACACAGCCGTGACGTGCGCTCCGAACGCCTTGGCGATCTGCACGGCGAACGTGCCCACGCCTCCCGACGCGCCATTGATCAGGACTCTCTGGCTGGGCTTGATCTGCCCCTTGTCGCGAAGGCCCTGCAGGGCCGTGCTCGCCGCCATCGGGACGGCCGCTGCCTGCTCGAACGTCAGCCCGGCGGGCTTCGGCACGAGGAAGCTCTTCGCCGTACCACACACGTACTCGGCGAGAGCGCCGACGCGCTGACCGAATACCTCGTCGCCGGGCCGGAATTCGGTCACGTTCTTGCCGACCGCCTCGACCTCCCCCGCCAAGTCCACGCCCATGGCACTGCTCTTCGGCTTGCGCAGGCCCGCCATCAAGCGGACGAGGGAGGGGCTGCCTCGCATCATGTGCCAGTCGTAGGCATTGATCGAAGCCGCGCGGACCCGCACGAGCACGCCGTCATCGTCGATCACCGGCCTGTCGATGTCCCTGAGCTTTAGGACATCCGGTGAGCCGTAGCGCTCGCGGACGATCGCCTTCATCGTGGTCATCTGGATCGGTCCCCCTGTGTTTCGTACGTTGTAAGGCTCGCCTTGCGCAGATTATCTTACGGCGTAAGATTGTCAAGGACCCGAGGATGGGCCGCTATGGCGCGCGCAAGGAGGATGCGAATGGCTGCGCTGGCCAGGACGAGAGCGAAGCCCCGCATCCGCTTGGACAAGGACCGGGTGTTGCGCGCCGCGATCCAGATTGCCGATCGGAGCGGGATCGAGGCGCTCACCATGCGCAAGCTCGCGCAGAAGCTCGGGGTCGAGGCGATGACGCTCTACTACTACGTCGCCAAGAAGGACGACATCGTGGATGGCATCCTCGATCTCGTCGTCAGCGAGATCGAGCTGCCTTCCGAGGTGGGCGACTGGAAGGCGGCCATACGTCGAAGCGCGATCTCAGCCCACCAAGTTCTTCTGCGTCACCCCTGGGCTTGCAGCCTCATGATGTCGCCGGCCAGGATCCGTGCCGCGCGGTTGCGTTACATGGAGTCGCTCCTCAAACGCCTGCGCGAGGCGGGCTTTTCGGCCGAGATGACCCATCACGCGTATCACGCCCTGGACAGCCACATCCTCGGGTTCACGATGTGGGAAGTGGGTTACACAGCAGGAGCGAGAGAGCTTCGCGACATGGGGGCGTTCCGACGGGACTTCCCGATCGATCGATATCCCTACATCGCCGAGCACATGGGGGAGCACGGGAAGGAGTCCAGCCGCGGTGACGGCGAGTTCAGGTTCGGGCTCGAGCTGATCCTCGACGGCCTCGAGAAGAACCGACTATCCGCCTGAGGCGGCGAGCTCGTAGAGGTACGCCACGTGCGAGGCGACGGCGCCGTCCCAACTGCTGACCTTCGGATTCGATGGCTCGATGACGAAGTACTCATCTGGCGCGTGTGCCCCGCTGCCGTGGCCGAGACCGTAGTGACCGGCGGCGAGGCTGATCGGCGGATTGGTGAAGACGTAGCCGGGATACGAGCCCGCGAGACGCGGCAGCAGGACCGGGTCGATCCCGCTGCGCCGCAGCACCGCGAGCATCGCTTTGATGATCGGCGCATCGGCGGAGGTCGTCGTTGGATCGTAGCCGCCGCTCGGATTCACTTCGATGTCGCCGAACCCGCGCTTCGCGAGGTGGGCCTTGAGCGCGGCGATCGCGCCGTCGTAGGTCATGTCCGGGACGAGCCGAAGGTCCAGCTTCGCGACCGCGCGGTGCGGCATGACGGTCTTGCCGCCGGGGCCGGTGTAGCCGGCGACGAGGCCTTCGATGTTCACCGTCGGCGTGAACATGAAGCGCTCGAGAGTCGCGCGCCACGGAAGATCGTGCGCCCAGCGCTTCGTCCCCAACAGCGACATCGCCGTCGCCTCGCTCAACTTCGTCGCCGCCTCATCGAGCATCGCGCGTTCCGCCGCCGTTGCTGGCTTCGCCTCGCGGCCGAAGCCGTCGATCGCCGGATCGCCGTCGGCGTTGACGAGTGTCGCGAGCGCCTGGACGAGATGGAACGCGGGGCTGTCGAGGCGCGCGCGGTTCGAGGAGTGCACGTCCTTCGTCGGCCCGCGGCCCCACTTCTCGCCGCTCGCGACGAGCTCGCATTCGACGACGCCCTTCGCCCCGAGAAAGATCGAGACGCTGCCGTCAGGATCCTGAAAAGCAGATGGCATAAACACGCCGATCGTTCGCTTGAGCGCGGCGCTCACCTCGGGATGCGCGACGACCTGCCGGAAGTGCGGCGATCCGATCTCCTCCTCGCCCTCCGCAACAAGCACGAGGTTGACTGGAATCTTCTTGCCAGCTCCGCGGATCGCGTGGAGCGCGGCAAGGAATGCTGCCTCGGGCCCTTTCTGATTCACCGCGCCGCGGCCGATGAGGACTGCCGAGTCCGGGCCGGTCCACGAGAGCGGCGGTGAAGGGCGGCGACGACCATTCCGCGGGATCGGCCTGCTTCACGTCGTACATGAAGTAGATCGCGAGAGTCTTCGCGGCGCCCGCGTCGAGCGTCGCGAAGACGCCCGGGTGACCGTCGGTGTCGATACGCGTCGCCTTCTGGAAGCCGGCATCGCGCGCCATCCGCATCATGAGATCGCAGCCCTCGTCCATTCCACGATCTTCCGCGGCGAGCGCCGGGTGCTTCACCCACTCCTGAAGGCGTCCGAGGCTCTCGTCATGACGCTTTTCGATCTCGGACTCGATGCTGCGTAGCGATGCGTCGGCGAGGAGAGACTGTGCCGTTTCAGTCACGGCTGGTGATGGTATGAACAATGAACCGAGTCTGCTTTGCGGAGACAGAGTCGACGTGCTGGACGGCCTTCACCGAAGAACCTGAT
>VBGU01000123.1:8850-10282 GCA_005881085.1 Chloroflexota bacterium
GTTCGCTATGTCGGAAGTGGTCAGGCTCGGGCGAAGGTCGTAATCACGATGTGAGTCCAACCGTCACCGGAAGCGCGCAACTACGATCCGCGCGTGCCGAAGTCCGGTGTCGTCGAGCGATGGTTCAAGAAGACCAAGCCGCCGTCTGAGGGCGCGATGCGACGCGTGCGTGACGTCATCCTCGCCGCGGACGCCAGCATGAGCGAGCGCGTCCAGTACGGAGTTACGTTCTCGTCAAGCAAGAGCGGCGATTTCGCGGCCTTCGTTCGGTACCGCGAGCCGGGTATGAATCTGAGGCTCATGCGCGGCGGGCGGCTTCAGGGACGCTACCCCCACCTAGAAGGGGGGACCGTAAAGCGCATACGCATCACTGACGAGAAAGAGGCGAGCGCACGTGCCGCCGAACTCAAGGCGATGGTGAAAGAGTGGTGTTCCCTCGGGGATGCCGCCAAAGCCAGGAAGAAACACCGCCGTCAGCCGATGCGCGCTAAGAGCAGGTAGATATCGGTTCGGCGCTGCCGGGGGTCGTCGGCCCAGTCGCCGTAGACCTCCCAGCTTGTCCCGGTCTGCTGGCGCCCGTTCGCCGCACACCACCGTTGAAGCGCGGCGTACCCGCCGGCCATCTCGGAGTAATCGCCCCAGTGCGCGGTGGTCACCACTGGTCCAGCTGGCGTCTGCGAATGGCGCACGTCGCCGACGTCGACAAAGTCACCGAACACCTCCACCCCGGCTTCAATGTGCGCGAGGCCGCCGAAGTACGTCACCACGTTGTGGCCCGTCTTTACGTGCTGAGCCCGCAGCACCGGCCAGACCGTGTCCAGTAGCTTCAGGATCGTCCGCGGTAGCTCCGCGCGCGACGTTGCGCCACGGATCGCGGCAAGCTGGCGAGGCAGGGCGTCCTCAACCCGGATCTCGTATTCCATTCAGTCACGGTCCTTCACCGTGGCGATGTCGGCCTCATTGCCCGCAGGATCGGCTAACGTCCACCACGACGGCGCGAACGTGTCGCGCACCATCCGGCCACCGGCGGCGAGCGCCGCTGCGATGCGCGCCTCCGCCTGCTCGTACGGCACCCAGACCGCGATGTGGTTCGCACCGCCGCCGTCCGCGCGCGGCTCCTTCATCTGCTCGACCCAGAACGGCACCATCCGACCGCGCGGATCGACGAGATCCTCGGCGGGGCTGTCGCGTCGAGGCTCATATCCGAGCACGGCGCGCCAGAACGGCATCACGCCGGGCCGATCGGTCGCGCCGGGGATGACGAGAAGGCTTTGGACCGCCGACGGGTCCGCAGAGAGACCCAACTTTCGGGCAGCTGCCGAGATCTTGCGTGCCAGCTCGACGTGGCTTCGGAGCATCCCACCGTAGCCCTCGATGAACGCGACCATGCGCACGGTCACACCATCGTGACGCACGTCAATGTCCGGTAGAA
>VBGU01000383.1 GCA_005881085.1 Chloroflexota bacterium
TTCACAGCTTTCCTCCCCATGTAGGTTGCGGCGCAAGTCTGCGCTCGCGAATTGGCCGGTCAATGTGGATAACTGGCGGTCCGGATCACGCTCCGGCTGCGAGCCGGGCGCGCAGCTTCGCACCGGCGCGACCACGGTGCGAGACGCGATGTTTCTCCCCTGACGGAAGCTCGGCCATCGTGCGGCCGTCTCCGGCGATGACGAATACTGGGTCGTAGCCAAAGCCTGCCTCGCCCCGCGGCGACTCCGCGATCTCGCCGTGCACCTCGCCTTCGAAGAGCTCGACGTGTCCGTTGGGTGATGCGAGGGCCGTGACGCACACGAACCGGGCGGACCGGTCCATGGCGCCGTCGAGGAGGGCAAGGAGCTTCGCGTTCCGCTCTTCGGCGCTCGCGTCGTCGCCGAAGAAACGCCGGCTGCGTACTCCCGGCGCGCCGCGCAGAGCGTAGACCTCCAGACCCGAGTCGTCGGCGATCGTCTGAAGCCTGCTCGCCGCGGCGTACCCGCGCGCTTTCGTCGACGCGTTCTCCGCGAACGTGAGCGCATCCTCGTCGGGCTCCGGCGGCACCGGGTTGAGATCGGTCGGCGCGACGAGCTCGAGGTCGAGTCCCCCAAGGATTTCGCGGTACTCGCGGATCTTGCCCGGATTCGTGGAGCCGATCAGGAAGCGGTGCCGGTCCTTGGGCTCGCTTCTCACGCGTCCATGGTCACGCTCGCGGGTTCGAAGCGCACGCGGCGTCCGAGTCGCCACGGCGCCCACCAGTTCGCGCGCCCGAGAAGTCGCATCGTCGCCGGCACGACGAGAGCGCGGACCAGCGTCGCGTCGAGCGCCACGGCGATCGCGAGACCCAGACCGACGGACTTGATGATCACGACGTCGGCGAGTGCGAACGCCACGAACACGCCGACCATGATCGCCGCGGCACCGGTGATGAGCCGCCCGCTGCGCTCGAGGCCGCTCGCCACGGCCGCGGTGTTGTCGCCGGTGCGGAGGTATTCCTCCTGGATGCGCGAGAGCAGGAACATGATGCAGAACATGATCACCGGCAGGCTCGGCTCGATGGACTGCGGTGTGAAGTTGAGGATGTTCGCGAAGTGGCCCTGCTGGATGATCCACACGAGCGCGCCGAACGACGCCGCGACGGACAGGGCGTTCATGGCGACCGCCTTCAGCGGAAGGACCACCGAACCGAGCAGCAGGAAGAGCGCGAGCATCGTCGTGAGCGTCACGAACCCGACCGCGATCGGCGTTCGATCGACGAGGTAATCGACTGCGTCGACGTCGAATGCCGTGTCGCCCGTGACGAGAACCTCTCCACCATCGAGTGTCTGGCCGCGGACCGCCCTCACGATCGCTCGCGCCTCGTCGCTCTGGGCGGTGCGGGCGGTCCGCACCGAGAGCGTGGTGATGTGAGGCGACGTGGTCTGCGCGCTGAGCGGCATGTCGACGCGGAGCACGTCGGGCAGCGCCGCCAGACGCGTGCGCAAGGCCTCCAATGCGGCGCGGTGCGACAGTGGATCGTCGGGGAAACGTGCGACGACGGTGATGGTCGACTGGTCCTGGCCGGGGAAATCGTTCACCAGCATGTCGTACCCGCGCCGCGATTCGACCGTCGGGGGCAGGATCGTCGCGTCCGCGGTCGCCAGACGCAGCTGAACGAACGGCGATGCCGCGATCGCGATCAACGCGACGGTCGGCACGAGCACGAGCACCGGGCGCCGCATCACCGCGGTCGCGATCGAATGCCACAGGCCGGGGCCGCCGCGCCCGCGAGGAAGCGGCAGGCGCCAGGCTCCGACCCGCGGGCCGAGTATCGAAAGCAGGGCGGGCAGGAACGTGAGCCCGTACAGAACGGCCGCCGCGACGACGAGAGAACCGCTGACGCCGAGCGACACGAGGAACGTCCCGGGGTAGAAGAGCATTCCGGCGAGGCCGATCGCGACCGTGATCCCCGAGAACAGGATCGCGCGGCCGGCGGTCGCGAGCGCGGTGCCGACCGCATCTTCGACGGTCGCGCCTCGCGCGAGCTCCTCGCGAAATCGACTCACGATGAAGAGCGAGTAATCGATCGCGACGCCGAGGCCGATGAGCGTCACGATGTTCAGCGCGTACTGCGAGACGTCGGTCGATCGGGCCAGGGCGAAGGTCGCTCCGAGGCCGGCCACTATGACGATGACACCGACACCAAGGGTCAGGAGAGCAGCCGCCGCGCTCCCGAAGACGAGCAGCAGCAGGATGAGCGCGAGCGGCAGCGAAACGAATTCGGCGCGCTGCAGGTCGCGATCGAGCGTGGCGTCGATGTCGCCGTTCAACGGGATGTTGCCCGTGGCGACGACATCGAACTTGTCCGTGCGGACGAGCGCTCGGAGCTCGGGGAAAAAGCCTTCGGCCTCGGTCGTCGTTCCTTTCACCGTCACACTCGCGAGGGCACGCTTGCCGTCCTTGGAGCGCAGCGCCGCGGCCGACTCCGGCAGAACGT
>VBGU01000092.1:0-16797 GCA_005881085.1 Chloroflexota bacterium
GCCCGCCCAGTCCTCGAACTGGATGAGCGCCCCCGGGAACACGGCCTCCACCGCCGCGACGAACTCGTCCACGAAGTCATCGAGCTCGTCGTCGGGGATGCGGGTCTGTTTCAGCCCGAGGTACAGCGGGTCCGACATAAGAGTCTCGTTGTTCGTGCCCGCGTCGATCAGCACCGGCAGCGTGTACTGCGGCGGAACGCCGCCCGCCGCCGTATACAGAGCGAGCTTGCCGATCGGGATCCCCATTCCGTTCGCGCCGAGGTCACCGAGCCCGAGGATGCGCTCGCCGCTCGTCACGACGATGCAGCGGACGTCGCGCTCCGGCCAGTTGCGAAGGATCTCGCGGAGGCGGCCCTTCCGCCTGATCGACAGGTACAGGCCGCGCGGACGGCGGAAGAGATGGCCGAACTTCTGACACGCCTCGCCGACGGTCGGCGTGTACACGATCGGCATGAACCGCGCGGGGTCCGACATGAGGACCCGATAGAAGAGGGTCTCGTCAGTGTCCTGCAGCTGCGAGAGGTAGATGTAGCGTTCGAGATCGGTCGTCTTGCCGTCGAGCTGCGCGAGCGCCCTGCGCAGCTGCGTGTCGAGGTCGTCGATGCCTTCGGGAAGAAGGCCGAGGAGCCCGAAGGCCTCGCGCTCTTCCGCACTGAACGCGGTCGACTTGTTGCGGCGCGGGTCGTGGAGAAGATCGGTCCCGCGCGGCGTCGTCATCCGCGTAGGAGGATAAGCGCGTGGACGCGTTCGCCGTCGTCGCGGCGGTTGCAGCCGTGATCGCGGGCGCGATCGCATCGATCTCCGGCTTCGGGATCGGCAGCGTGCTCACGCCCGTCGTCTCCACGCAGTTCGATGTGCGTCTCGCGATCGCGATGGTCTCGCTCCCCCACCTCGCCGGCACCTTCGTTCGCTTTCTCATCGTCCGTATGCGGATCGATAGAGACGTGCTGCTCGGATTCGGCGCGGCGAGCGCGATCGGCGGGCTTGTCGGTGCGGCCCTGCAAACGGTCGTGCAAAGCTCGGCGCTCGCCATCGTCTTCGGCCTGCTGCTGGTCTTCGCGGGGATCGGGAGCCTCACCGGCTTCGCGCAGCGGATGCGCTTTTCCGGGCGGCGCTCGGCGCTCGTCGGCGGCGCGCTGTCCGGGCTTCTCGGTGGGCTCGTCGGAAATCAGGGCGGGATCCGCGCCGCCGCGCTTCTCGGGTTCGACGTAGAGAAAGAAGCCTTCGTTGCGACGGCGACCGCGGTGGCGCTCATCGTCGACGGTGCCCGCATACCCGTGTATCTGGCCACGCAGGGAGCCGATCTCGCGCCGCACTGGCCGCTGATCGTGCTTCTCGCCGTCGGTGCGGTCGCTGGAACGCTGCTTGGAGGATGGACGCTCCGGCGAATGAGCGATGCGGTCTTTCGTCGGGTCGTCGGCGTGCTGTTGCTCGCGCTCGGCGTCTACACCCTCTCGCGCGCGCTCTCCTGAATCATCTCCGCAACGCGCTTGTCGTAGAGGGCGCCGTACCTGCGGAGCATCCGCGACGCCATGAAGTTGAGCACGGGGCTTGCGATCCCGCTCGCCTGCCACGAGATCGCGGTGTCGACTCGTGTGGTCGATGGCCCTTCCGCCTCGATCCGGTCGGTGCGCCACACCGTTCCCACAAAGGGAAAACCGATCTGCATCGTGATCTCCGAAGGGGCGTTGCAGCCGAGGATTTTGAAGACCGTCGTCTGATTCGGTCCGTGAATGCAGTGGTACTCGGCTCCGACGAGCGAGCCTCGGGCCCCGGGCTGAAAATCGACGCGCGGAACTCCCATCCATATCTGACGCAGCTTGGGATCGGTGAAATACCGGAATACCTCTTCCGGCGTGCCCGGGAATCGTGTGGTGCCGCGGAGCTTCGCGGTGGCCGGGTCGACCGCCGGCGCTTCCTCGCTCCAGACGGCTTCGCGGATCGGCCTCAGGTCGAGATACGACGCATCGACGTCGCCGATGTCGTAGCGCTGTGGCGCCGCGACGAGCTCGGTGCGGAGGCTTTCGGGCCAGGTCGAGGAAGCGGCCGCGGTCGCGAGAAGGTATTCGCGGCCGGGAACCGTGTTCTTCAGGAGCCGATGGACCAGGTTGACGTCGTTGCCGTGGAGCTGAACTCGGCCGGCGACCTCGTAGCGCGAGAACGACCCGCGATGCACGACGAACTTGAGCCCGAGGTCCTGCACGGTCGCACATGCGCGGCAGGGGCACGTGGTCGCGGAGCGGATGTCACGAAGACGGCGATGGAATATGCGGTACGTTTCGCGGAGCCAGTCCGTGACGCCAACGTCGGTCCGCTCGGTCGTGCAGCAGAGCGCATCTCCCTCGACCTGATCGACCATCAGCTTTCCACCGAAGCTGCGCGAGATCGCCTCCATCAGCTCGGCGAGGATCTCCTGAGAGTGGTCCGCCTCCGAACCGGCCACGAACGCCGTGTACCCGGAGATGTCCGCCATGACGAGGAGACCTTCCACCGCCGAGATCTTACGAGCGCGACCCGCGCTCGGATCGCTTTAGGCGCCCTTGAGGCGGAGGCGAAAGCGGGCCCCGCCGCCACCGTCGATGGGTCGCTCGAGCGTGACCGAGCCGCCGTGAGACTCGGCGACGTCCTTCACGATCGAAAGGCCGAGGCCGGAACCCGGAAGATGGCGAGCGTCATTCGATCGCCAGAAGCGGTCGAACACGCGAGACGCGTCCTCCGCGGCGACACCAGGACCGTGATCGCGCACAGAGATCTCGCCGTTTGCGACTGTCACGTCGACCGTCGCGCCTGCGGGGCTGTATTTCGCGGCATTGTCCAGAAGGTTTGTGATCGCGCGGGCGACGCGGACCTTCACACCGTTGATCGACGACGGTGACGAAGTCACGTTGAAGCGCACCCTGGGATAACGGAACGACACGTCGTCGACGACCTCGTGCACGACCTCATCAAGCTTCAGCTCTTCGAACGGCATCGGCGTTTCCTCGTCGCGCGCGACCTCAATGAGATCACCGACGAGGGTCGTGAGGCGCTCCATCTGCGTGACCAGATCTCCAAGGAGCTGCTGGCGCTCGACGGGATCGGTCGGCTGACCGCGTTCGAGAAGCTCGAGGTTCGTACGAAGGGCGGTGAGCGGAGTGCGCAGCTCGTGCGACGCGTCCGCCACCAGCTGGCGCTGCGAACGCAAAGACGTCTCGAGCTGGCCGAGCATCGCGTCGAAGCTCGTGCCGAGCCGGCTCAGCTCATCCCGCCCCCGCGCGGCGACCCGACGTGACAGGTCGCGCGTCTTGGTCACCTCCTCGACGGTCGCGGTCAGCCGCTTCACGGGCGCGAGCGCGGCTCGCCCGACGAGAGCGCCGAGGCCGGCGGCCAACAGGATGGCGCCCGCCGCGAATGCGATCAGCAGGAGTCGGGTCTGCGCGAGCGCCGCGTCGATTGGACCGAGCGGCTGGACGACTTCGATCGCGCCACCCTGAATCGGCTTTACGTAGATCTGCACGCGGACGTCGCCGGAAACGGCTGTGGCATAGAACTCCGACGCCTTCCCAGCGGCGACGTTTTTGACTTCCGCCGTGACGAGTGCGGGGATGGAGTAGCCCCCGTCGCCCTGCACCACCGTGCCGCTCGCGTTGATGATCTGGCCGAAGACCTCCGGCCGGTTCGACACTTGCTGATCGCCCGGCCCGCGACGGAATGGGCCCCCGGGCTCGCGGACCGGCCCCGACGCCGCCGCTTGAAGGTTGTCGTCCACCTGTTTGATGAGCTGGTCCTGCACGACGAGGTACATCGCGACGGATGCGCCGATCGCGGCGACGGCCACGGCCGCCGCGGTGAAGAGCGTCACGCGAAGTCGAAAGCTCACGGTTCCTTCATCACGTAGCCGACGCCACGGACAGTTTGGATCACGCGCGGGTCCCCGCCCATCTCGAGCTTCCGTCGGAGATAACCGACATACACGTCGAGCGAGTTGGAGTCGGGACCGAAGTCGTATCCCCACACGCGATCGAAGATGACGTCGCGCGGAAGGACCTTGCGCGGGTTCGCCATGAAGAGCTCGAGCAGCGAATACTCGGTGCGGGTCAGCGGGATCATGCGGTCGCCGCGGTGGCATTCCATCGCATCGCGATCGAGCGCGATGTCCAAGAATTTGAGAACGCCACGCGCTTTCGCTCCATCGTCGCCGCGACGCCCGAGCGCTCGGATGCGCGCGAGCAGCTCGTCGAGAGCGAAAGGCTTCACGAGGTAGTCGTCGGCGCCCGCGTCGAGCCCTTCGACCCGATCGCGGACGGCGGCGCGCGCGGTGAGCATGAGGACCGGGACCTGATTGCCCGACGCACGAAGGCGGCGGCAGACCTCGACGCCGTCGAGTCCGGGAAGCCCCAGATCGAGGACCACGGCGTCGTACTGGTTGCTCATCGCGAGATCCAGGCCCGCGGGACCCTCGCGCGCCAGATCGGCCTTGTGGCCAGCCCCACGGAGGGCGCGCTCGACGGCATCCCTGACGGCGGGCTCGTCTTCGACCAAAAGGACACGCATTTGTGTCGAGTTTACGAGTGGACGCGGTAAGAACGGCCTAAGGAACACGGTCCTTAGGGAACTCTTGGATTTCTCTCATGCAACGGACGACCGCCGACCGTTTGCTAGTTACATACACGACCTCGGAAAGGGGATCGCGTGAAAGCCATACAACCAGCAAAGGCGCTTCTCATCGCGGCGGTCATCGGACTCGGCCTCTCCGGCGGGTTCGCGGCGGCCGCTTTCCTTCCCGGCGGTAGCGCTCCCGCGGCCGTCGCGCAGGTCTGGGACCAGACCGTCGGCCAGATATTCGGGAACGGCATCGGGAACAAGGGCTCGTACTTCACCGCTGCCGCGACGTACATCGGGATCACCGAGGCGCAGCTCCGGACCGAGCTTGGGACCGACAAGAGCCTCGCCGACGTTGCGATCGCGCACGGCAAGACACGCGACGGGCTCATCGCCGCGCTCACGGCGGCACAGCAGCAGGACATCGCGACGCTCGTTGACCAGAAGGGCATCGGCGCTCGCCCGAACCCCGCGAACGGCTACGGCCCCGGGCCAGGCTTCGGCCGCGGACCGGGCGACAGGGTGACCGGCGACTCCCTCGCGGCAGCAGCGACGTACCTCGGTACGACCACGTCCGACCTGCAAACGAAGATTCGCGCAGGCCAGACGCTGGCGCAGATCGCGAACGCGACCGCGGGAAAGAGCCGCGATGGTCTCTTCAACGCTCTCGTCGCCGATGCAACCGCGAAGATCGACGCCGCCCAGAAGGCCGGCACGATCACCGCGGATCAGGCGACCCAGCTCAAGTCGAACCTCTCGACGCGCCTGGCGCAGCTCGTCGATACAACCGGTCCGATCCCCGGGCGGCGTGGTCGCTAGCAACAAGCGGTTAGCTCCTTCAGCAGACGGTGCCGGACTCACCAGGTCCGGCACCGTCCCCGTTTGGGTACTCAAGCTCACCGCGATCGCGACGGTGCTCAACGTCTTCTTCTTCGGATTCGGTTACGCACGCGCGAACGTCAAAGACGTCACCGCGCCACTCCAACCGCCGGTCGTGACGAGCGCATCAACGCGCGCGACGCCGGCGCCGACTCCCGCTCCCGCATTGAATCTCCGCCGAGGAGTGCGCACGACGACGACAACGCCCGTCACCACGACTCGCCACTCCTAGAGTCCCGGCCTCGCGGGTGTCGTAGGCCGGGGGCTTGAGCAGCGCCGGGGTCTTCTTCGCTCGGCCCCTCGTGGGATCGCGATGGACCGCCGGCCAGGGGCCGCTCGCTCAGAAGACCCCGACTCTGCTCAGCCCGCACCACGGCCCACCCGCGGGCGCCCACTCGGGACCCGCGCTGCTCGCTACGTGAACGCCGCGCGTTGAGGTGTGCTCCGCAGACCGGGCATCGCCAGTTGAATCGACTGAACGCGATCGCCGCGAGGACAAAGACGAACGCGGAGGTATATGGGACCTCCTGCGGCAGACCGAGGAGCGCCGACGCGATGGCGGCCACGACCCCGAGGACAACGAGCGCGATCGTCACGGGCAGCTGGCGCGCGCGGAGCGCCCGATATGCGCTAAGGACCTCGCCATGCACGGCGTCATCGCCCCTCGCCTGGAGCGCCGCTCGTCGAAACGGGGACGCCATGAGCGCGCGACCGAGGAGCGTGAGGTAGCGCTCGATCCCGGCGATCCAGACAAGCCAAGTGATCCAGCCGACCGCGAGACCCAGCTCCTGCAAGAAGAGTGGAAGGTTGAACGCGGTGTGAAACGCGGCCGCCAGGAGGATCCCGCCCACGAGCATCCGGCCCGACCCCCTTTCGAGGTGGTGCCGCGAGAGGAACCAGCCCGTGATACCTGACCAGGTGATGTGGCCGATCGTGCTCAGAAGCGCCCGCAGCGGCGCCGTTACGAGAAAGGCGTTGATCAGCGCGAGCGGGACGCCGGGCCGGGTCGAATCGCCGATCAGGCCGAAATACGTGTTCAGGATGTAGACGACGTTCTCTCCGGCGGAGAACCCGATCGCGGCGGTGCTCATGTAGATCATTCCGTCGACTGGCTCGTTGAACGCCGGGTCATCGCGCACGCGGCTGGACACCACGACGTATTTCATGACCTCCTCGTTCAGGGCGGACAGCGCCACCAGGCCGAAGAGCAGGATCGCCGCGACGAAGAACGCGCCGTCGCGCTGAGCACTCTCGATGGGTGGAGCGAAGAGGTGGGCGATGAGGATGTTCATCCCGGAGGCCCACGGGCCGGCCGCGAGGCCCCAGAGGAAGAGCCGCGCGATGAGGGTCTTGGGCTCCGGCTCGTAGCGATCGCGTCGATAGATGAACACGAGCCACAACAGAGCGGGTACGAACGCGGCGACGAACGCCAGCAGGACGACCGTCACGGCGGCATCCTATGCGCGTGGCTCTGACCGTTGCGAACGCGATCGGTGACCGACTGCGCGCGGCGGGCGTGCGATATGTGTACGGGCATCCCGGCGGAGAGGTCGTCGATCTGATCGAAGGATTCCGAGAGGCCGGCCTCGAATTTGTTCTTGCAAAGCACGAGACCGCGGCGGCGTTCATGGCCGAGGCCGCCGCGACGGCCACCGGTATCCCGGGCGTCTGTCTCGCGACGCTCGGTCCCGGCGCTACCAACCTGGTGACCGGGGTCGCTCACGCGTACCTCGATCGGGCGCCCGTTCTCGCCTTCAGCGGTCAGCTCCCGGCGGAGCGGTACGAGATCGCGACACATCAGCGTCTCGATCTGCGGCATCTGTTCGCGCCGATCACGAAATGGCAGGCGACCGTCTCATCCACAAACGCTGCCGCCGTGGTGGAGCGCGCGCTTCGCGTCGCGCAGCGTCCGCGGCGTGGTCCGGTCTACCTCGAGGTGCCCAGCGACATTTCGAAGCAGGACACCGTCGACGTCGCCCTCCCTCGTTTCGCGACCGAGCCTGTATCCGCGATCGATGAGGATGCGATCCGGACCGCGGCAGCGCGGCTCCGCGGAAGCGAGCGGCCGCTCCTCCTTGTGGGCATGGACGCGAACGAGGATGCCGTCGCCGGTCCGCTACGCCGGCTCGCCGAAGCCTGGAGCGTGCCCGTGATGGTGAGCCCGAAGGCCAAGGGCATCTTTCGCGAGGACCATCCGCTCTTCCTCGGCACCATCGAGGGACTCGGCACCGCGTATCTCTACGACTACATCGACATGTGCGACCTCGTGCTCATGGTCGGGTTCGACCCGGTCGAGTTCGACCGGGATTGGACGGCTCGGGCCCGCATCGTTCATATCGGCGTCGTCCCGAACGACGACCGCTACTACGGCAGCGAGGTCGAAGTCGTCGGACCGATCGACACCGCTCTCGAGCGGCTCACGCCTGATCCAAAGCGGAAGCTCTCGCCCGACGAGATCCGCGCATTTCGCGACGCGTTCGCGGCGCGCCTTCGACCGAGCTCGGCTCGGCTGACGCCGCAGCAGGTCCTCGCGGAGCTGCGCGTGGCGCTGCCCGAAGACGCCGTCGTGACCTGCGACGTCGGCTATAACAAGGCGGTCAGCGCGCAGTGCTGGCAGTCGTACCGGCCGCGGACCTTCTTTCTGTCCAACGGCCTCTCGTCGATGGGTTACGGGCTCCCCGCGGCGCTTGCGTTGAAGATGGCCGAGCCTGCGCGGAATGTGGCCTGCGTGCTAGGCGACGGCGGCTTCGCAATGTCGATGGCCGAGCTCGAAACGGGCGTGCGGCTCGGCCTCGGCGTTCTGATCGTCGTCCTGGTCGACGATGCGCTCTCGCAGATCCGGGCGGGCCAGGAACGGAAGGGCTATCCGGTGATCGGGACGACGTTCGGGTCTATCGACTACTCGAAGCTCGGCGCCGCGTTCGGAATCGAAGCCAAGAGCGTCTCGACCCTGGCCGAGTGCCGCGACGCGTTCCGCACGCCGCCCACGGATCGGCCACTGCTTGTCGCCGCGCGGATCGACCCGAACGCGTACCGGATCAGTTAGCTAGAACGCGGCGACGGCGGGGATCAGCTCGCGGGCCATGATCTCCAGCGGCTTGATCTTCCAGACGTCCCGCACTCCGCCGATCGCGGTCGTGAAGCCCATGCGAGCGAAAGGTCTCAGCTGGTCGACGAGCTGACCGACGTTCTCACCACGGTCGCCGGGGTCGAACCGGTACATCATCGTCTTCTCGATGTCGTCGTAATTCCGCTTCTCGCGCTCGCAATGCTTCTTCAGAACATCGAGCTTGTGCTGGACGCCCGGCGCCGGAAACAGGTTGCAGGCGTCGGCGTACTTGGCCACGAGGCGAAGCGTCTTCTGCTCGCCCATGCCGCCAATCATGATCCGCGGATGGGGCCGCGTGAGGCTCTGCGGCGAGCTCAACGGGCGCTCGAAGACGAACTTCTTGCCTTCGAGCCGAGACTCATCGCCCTTCCACATCTGCAGGCATAAGCGGAGGGTGTCCTCTAGCCAGTCGAAGCGCTCGGGGACGGATGAAAATGGGATGCCGAGGCTCTTGGCCTCGTATTCATTCCAACCAGCCCCGATGCCGAGCATTCCACGGCCGCCGGACAGGATGTCGAGAGTCGTCGCTATTTTCGCGATGACGCCCGGGTATCGGTACGGTGCGCCGGTGACGACTGTGACGAGCCGGGCACGCGATGTGTTCGCGGCGAGGTAGCCGAGAGTCGTGTACGCCTCGAGCATCTCCTGCTCGGGAGGGCCGAGCGATTGGATCTGGAAGAAGTGGTCCATCACCCCGATGAGGTCGAAGCCGCCCTGGTCCGCGGTGCGGGCGATCTTCCCAAGGGTCGGCGCGATTTCTTTCGCGCCCCCGGGCCAGGTGAACGAGGGGATCTGCAGACCGATCTTCATGCGGAGGCGACTTTTCTGAAGCGCAATGTCGTCCACGTCTCGTCGATCTTCGCGAACGCGATGGGCCGGTAGCCCTTCTCGCCGGTGATCTCGCCGAGCACGTCGCGATGCTTCCACCACGGGGTCGCGGGAAGATCGGTCACCGCCTTGGTCTTGCCGCCCTTCGGATATGCCACCCACAGAATCCCGCCGGGCTTCGCCGAACGTATCGCCCGCGGGCCGAGGCGCTGGAGCTCGGCGACGTTCGCGGCGAAGACCTGAACAAAGTCGAGATCTTTCGACGGCCGCGCGAGCAATCTCGTTCCCTCTGGCAGCGGGGCGAGCTGTCGCAGGTAGCCGGCAGGTGGATTCAGAACCGCAGCGCGCATGCCCGGAGCGAGGCGAAGCTTCCGCGACAGCGCCGTGGCCGTGCTAGGTGACCTTCACGCGATCCGCGAAGTACTTGCGGACCTTTTGCACTTTCGGGGCGGCGTTGTAAACGATGTACGCCTGGTTCGGATTTCGGTCCGCGTAATCCTGGTGGTATTCCTCGGCTTCGTAGAAACGGTCGAGTGGCTTGACCTCGGTCACGATCGGCGCGTCAAAGACCTTCGCGCGATCGATCTGAGCGATGTAGGCCTCCGCGACGTGCCGCTGCGCGTCGTTCGCGTAGAAGATCGCCGAGCGGTACTGCTTTCCGACGTCCGGGCCCTGGCGGTCCCGCGTCGTCGGATCATGGGCGATCGAGAAGAAGACCTTCAGCAGCTGCCCGTAGCTCACCTTCGCCGGATCGAAACGGACTTCGACCGCCTCGGCGTGCCCGGTGCGGCCCGACGAGACCACGTCGTAGTCGGCCGTCTCGGCAGTGCCGCCGGCGTAACCCGACGTGACAGACTTAACGCCCTCCAACTGCTTGTAGACCGCCTCGACGCACCAGAAGCACCCGCCCGCAAGGACGGCGACGGCCTCGCCGCCCGCTGACGGCACCGGCTCGTCAAGCTCGGGGTTTGGGAACTTCTCGGGGGAGACCACGATCCCAGAACGATAGGCTCCTCGCGGACATTCCAGATGACCACTCCGAGCGCCGCCCGCAAGCAGCTTCGCGCTCACGCGCTGAAGCATCCGGAGGCCTGGGCGGATGAACCCTGGCCGGGCGACCACGTGGCCAAGGTGGGCAAGAAGATCTTCGTCTTCCTTGGCGGCGAGGGCTCGGACGTGTCGGTCGGTGTGAAGCTGCCACGTTCGCTGCTCTTCGCGCGCACGCAGAGGTTCGTGCAGAAGATGGGCTACGGGATGGACAAGTCGGGCTGGGTCATAGCGCGCTTCGGCAAGGACGAGGAGATCCCGCTCGAGTTACTGCGAAGCTGGATCGACGAGAGCTACGAAACGGTCGCACCAACCGCGCTCCCGAAACGAAGGCGCGCGGTCGCGCCGAAACGCGAGGCGGCGGCGAAGCGCCGATGAGGATCGCTCCCGGTATCCATCGCATCGGCGCGGGCCTCGTGAACTGCTATCTGCTCGAGGAGAGCGGCGAGATCACGATCATCGATGCTGGCGCGCCTGGCTACTGGAACGATCTGCCGAGCGAACTCGCTGCAATGGGTCGGACATTCTCTGACATTCGAGCACTCGTGCTCACCCACGCCCATATAGATCACGTCGGCTTCGCCGAGCGCCTGCGCCGCGAAAAGGGCGTGCCGGTGAGCGTGCACGAGCTCGACGCGAAGATGGCGCGCGGCGAGGCGAGACCCCAGAACCAGAAGATGCTCGGCATCGGATTTGCGGCCCTCCGCTTCATCCGTTTCGCGTTGACGAAGGGGATGCTTCGTGCGACGCCGATCCTCGAGGTTGCCACGTTCGGCGACGGGGCGACCCTCGACGTACCCGGTGCGCCACGCGTCGTTGCTGTCCCGGGTCACAGCGAGGGAAGCGCCGCGCTGCATCTGCCCGCACGGAAGGTGCTCTTCGTAGGCGACGCATTCGCAACGCTCAACGTGCTTTCAGGGAAGACCGGGCCGCAGCTCGCGCCTTTCGGAAGCGACTTCCCGCGGGCACGCGAGTCGCTGAAGCGAATCGAGGCTATCGAAGCGGATGTCGTGCTCCCGGGACACGGCCAGCCCTGGACCGGCGGCGTAGCCGAGGCGGTCCGCCTCATCCGACAAGGAGCGCCGCCGCACTAGCATCGGCGCCGCAGTGCCGGATCGCTTCACGACGATCATCGAGCCATTCCGCATCCACTCCGTGGAACCGCTTCGCATGACGACCGAGGACGAACGCCGGCAGAAGATCAAGGCGGCGGGCTACAACGTCTTCGCGCTGCGTGCCGAGGACGTGCTCATCGACCTCCTCACCGACTCAGGCACGGGTGCGATGTCGCGCGATCAGTGGGCCGCGATCCAGCACGGCGACGAGAGCTATGCGGGATCCCCCTCGTGGTTCCGTTTCCTCGAGGCGGTGCAGCGGCTCTTTCCCTTCCGGCATGTGATCCCGACGCATCAGGGCCGCGCGGCCGAGCGCATCCTCTTTTCGGTCATCGCGGGTCCGGGCAAGGTCATCCCGAACAACACCCATTTCGATACCACGCGCGCGAACATCGAGGCGACCGGCGCCGAGGCCGTCGACCTCGTCATCGCGGAAGGTCGCGAGCCGCAACGTCTTCACCCGTTCAAAGGAAACATGGATGTCCACGCGCTCGAGGACCTCCTCGGGAAGCGCGCGCGAGACGTGCCGGTGGTCTTCATCACCGTGACCAATAACTCCGGCGGCGGGCAGCCGGTCTCAATGGAGAACATCCGCGCGGTGCGCGCCGTCTGCGAGCGTTATCGCGTCCCGTTGTTCCTTGACGCCTGCCGTTTCGCCGAGAACGCCTGGTTCATCCGGCTGCGCGAGAACGGGTACGCAGGGCGCGACGTGGGCGACATCGTGCGCGAGATGGCGTCGTACGCCGACGGCATGACGATGAGCGCCAAGAAAGATCCGCTCGCGAACATCGGCGGGTGGCTCGCGATGAACGACGACGGTCTCGCCGAGAAGTGCCGCAACCTTCTCATCCTCACCGAGGGCTTCTCGACGTACGGCGGCCTCGCCGGGCGCGACCTCGAGGCGATCGCGCAGGGACTCTCCGAGGCGATCGAACCCGATTACCTCCGCTACCGCATCCGTTCGACCGAATATCTCGCCGACGCGCTCGATGGCGCGGGCGTGCCGATCGTGAAACCGGCCGGTGGCCACGCGGTCTACATCGACGCGCGTGCGCTCCTCCCGCACATCCCGCCGCTCGCATACCCAGGAGAGTCGCTCGCCGTCGCGCTCTACGAAACAGGCGGGGTCCGCACCGTCGAGATCGGAACGGTCATGTTCGGTCGCCGTCCTGATGGAAGCGAGGCGCCGGCGACGTTGGATCTTGTCCGCATGGCGATCCCTCGGCGCACCTACACGCAGAGCCACATCGACTACGTGATCGAGGTCGTCCTGGCCGTCGCGAAGAAGGCGTCGGAGCTCCGCGGGTACCGGATCGTCAACGAGCCGCCGCAGCTCCGCCACTTCACCGCGCGGTTCGAGCCGCTTCCCGCCGCTACGCGATGAGCCGCTCCAGCGCACGCAGCTGACGGTCGACCTCCTTCGGATCGCGGCCCTCGGTGGGAAGCATGAAGAGCCCCTTCAGGGTCGCGACGATGAGCGCCGCGAGGTCGTCGGCCTTCGCGGGGTTGGCGATTGCGCCCTCTTTGGCGGCCTGCCGTAGCAGAGCGCTGAGGACCTTCTGCCACGTGTTGTCGACATCGCGCACGATCGCGGCGATCGCGCGGTCGCGACGTCCACGCATTGCCAGCTCACCCATGACGACGAAGAGCTTCGGCTCGGTCCTTGCGAGGCGGCGGATACCCGCGAAGTGCGCCCGCACCTGCTCCCCGGGCGAGCCCGCTGGCTGCAGCGTTGTTCGGAAACGCTCCATCGCATACCCGACCACGCCGCGGATCAGCTTCTCCTTCGTGGGGTAGTAGTAGTGCAGCGTCGCGATGTTGACGCCGACCCTCGCCGCGATGTCGCGCGTGCGGAGCCCCTCGAAGCCTCGCTCGGCGAGGAGGTCGTAGGCCGCTTGTACGAGTGCCTCTTGTCTTTCCATCAATCAGATGATTGAATGGTACGGCACCCGCATCCAACGCCCTAGGGGAGGTCCACACGATGGCGAGAACAGCAAACGCAGCGAGCACAACGAAATCCGAGCGGCCGCTCGCGGGAAGGATCTTCGGTCTCTTCACGCCGATCCTGAACCGCTTCACGACGCGAATCGCCGGCAGGCGGTATGTACCGTTGTACGTCCTCCTGCGCCACCGAGGTAGGCGCTCCGGCCGCGAATACGCGACGCCTGTGGTGGGAATGCGCGTCCCAGGTGGCTTCGCGATCCCGATGGCGTTCGGCGAAGGCGCCGACTGGTATCGCAACATCGTGTCCGCCGGCGGAGCCACCATCCGCCAACACGGGACCGAGCATCACCTCGTGGATCCCGCCGCGATCGATCCGGATTCGGCCGCGTCGCCGTTCCCGGGATGGCAGAGGCCGGTTTTTCGCGCTCTTGGCATTCGGCGGTTCTTGTTCCTTAAGGGCACGTAGCGCAGGACACGGTTCGAGTCCGCTAGGGTCTCCGCCATGCCAGAAAGCGCGGTCAACGTGCGATACATGGTCGACGACGTCGAGGCCGCGATCGCGTTCTACACGACGCACTTCGGATTCGCCGTTCGCTCGAATGCCGGCCCAGCCTTCGCCGACATCGTGCGCGGCCCACTTCGCATCCTACTGAGCGGACCGAAGAGCTCCGCCGGCCGTCCGATGCCAGACGGCCGCCAACCCGGGCCTGGCGGGTGGAACCGCATCCATTTCATCGTCGACGACATCGAGACCGAGGTCGCGCGCCTTCGCGCGGCGGGCGTGCGTTTCCGGAGCGACATCATCAGCGGGCCCGGTGGCAAGCAGATCGTGCTCGACGATCCTTCGGGCAATCCGATCGAGCTCTTTGAGGCACGGTAACGGTGGAGGGCCCCGGCAGCCGCACCTCGTGTTTAGATCAAGGGACCGCGAATGTGACCGTCACTTCGATGGTCCACTGAACTGGAGCGTTGTCGGGCTGACCCTTCACGGTGAGGGTGGTCGCCCGCGCATCGCCCACCGGCCGAGGGGCGACCGCTCTGATCGCGTAGGTTCTGGCCATAGTCGTCGCATCGGCGATTGCCGCGTCGAGCGCGGCCCCGTTTGGCCGTCGGATCCCGATCCCAGCAGTGGGCATGTTGTCGTAGACCATCGACGCGCCGGCGGCGAAGGCCGCCTGTGCCGCCGCCACCGAGAGCGCGCCAGGACGGACCTCGTACCGGAAGATGCTGTTGAAGCTCACGCCCGCTGCCGCACCCGTCGGTTCGGTCGAAAAGGCCGCCGGCGTGACGCTCTCACTCGGAACCCCGGCGCCGATCACCGCCCGGCGAACCCGCTCGAGCTTCGCTCGATACGCATCGACCGAGAGCTTTGGGTCGGAGGAGTCGATCGGCCCCATGACTTGCACGGCGTAGACAGAGACCGGATCGGCGGGCGGCGGGATAAGCGCGACTCCGCTCGCCGTCACGGTGGCCGGATCGGATCCAGGCGAAGGGCTTGCACTCGCAACGGCAAGGGGAACCAGAGAGATGCCGAGTAAAGCGAGAAGCGCGAGGAGTAGCTGACGACGCATCGGGTCACCTCCGAGCGAACCTCGGACGAGCGTGTCAAACACTGGCGATCTCCGCGACTGAGTTCCGCCGGAGCAACTACTACCGCGGTCATATGAATCGCTGAATGGTGAGAACGCCCATCCGTGCGCTCGGCGGGATCACCTTCGTGGAGCTTAGTCAACCTCGCCTGCAATCCATCTCAGCAGTGAGAGGAGTCGATCCCCGAGCGTGCGCCGCGCCGCACGGCGTCGGTAGGTCCCGGTGGCGATCGGGACCGTCGGATGGTTTGCGCGGATCTTGGCGATGGTGTCCGCTACCGCCCTTGAGTCTCCACGACTCGGCGACCAGAGTGTGATGCCTTCCGTGTCACGAGCCACCGCACGGACTCGAGCCTCCATCTCGTCGAAGGACACGAAGTCGCCCCGCAGTACGTCCGCGCCGAATTCCCTGAGCGCCTTGGCAGCGGCTGTGAGTTGGATCGCGACAGCGTCATCGGTCAGGCCGTTCTGCTGCTTCATTTCGTTCCAGAGCTCGGGAGCGCGGATCATGAGGAGATTCCCGAGACCGAATTCGTGCAACTTCGGTGTCTCCGAGACGAAGACGACAGTCGGTGGCCGAGCCCCGTCGACCAGGCGGATGAGATCCACCTCCACCCGGTCAGCCTCCTCGCTAAAGGCTACTTTTACGGCTGTCGTGGTGTTCTGATAGGTGACACTCGTTTCCCACCAGTTCTCGTCGGATCGGTCGACGATCTCGCAAGCGAATTCCGTTCGTAGGTAGCCGAACTCGCGGTCGACGAGGCGCTCCCACTCATTTGCGTCCATCAAGCCGGTGTGGCACCCCTCCCGACCACTGGTCTGCCTGCAGCGCCGATGGAGCGCGTACGAGCGCCAACCGCACCTCGTCTGCATCGTCCCTGCTCCTCATTCCGCCACCTTAGTGATTCCTATCTCGAACGCGCTTCACATCAGGATCAGACGCATCTCGAGCGATGGGAGATGACGAAAGGCGTGAGCTTCACCACCGCGCGTCGGGCTTGGGACATTGAGCGGAACGGGCGGACGTACCGCGTCGAGATGGAAGACGAGTACTTCCTCGGCCGCCGCCTGGTGCGCGTAGACGGCAACGTTGTCTACTTCGGAAGGACCGTGCTCTCGGACCATAGCGGCGCGTACCAGTTCGACCTCGGGGGCGAGCCGGCCTTCCTGAAGATCAGCACGAACGGCTTTCGCTATTACTACGATCTCGTGACTCAGCCGTCTGTGGGTACGGCGCCGCTGGGAGGGCCGAATGCGAAGGAGCTCGCCCAGGCTTCTCCCAGTCTCACTGGGATCGCGGCGCTATTTGCCTTCGGCTTGGCGACGGCGGCCACTCTCGTCCTGCTTGCCGACGGTCGACTATGGCGTGAGCCAGTCGTGGCAGTTGCCGGCGTCCCGGTCGACGCCATCGTCACGAGAGCCACGACGACGACTTCCGATGCACGCCGAATCGAATACCGCTTTCAGGTCGGGGCCGACAGTTTCACGCACGAGGGTTTCATATCTAGGGAGAGGTACGAACGCGCTCGATCTCTCGGCGTCGTCCCGATCCGCTATCTCGCGATCGCCCCTGAGGTAAGCGCGTTCGTCCCGGATCCCGGGGACCTCCTCTTCGATGCCCTGTTCAGCCTCTTCCTGGCTGCGATGGCGGGATCGTTTCTCCTGGGCGCGGCAGGGACCCTAGGCGACTACCGCATCTGGAAGC
>VBGU01000092.1:16824-17386 GCA_005881085.1 Chloroflexota bacterium
TTTCCACGATGGGCGTGGATACCGTTGGTCGCGTGACACGGGTGCGTACACTCCGCAACCGCTACATGGCGGCGGTTGGGTGTGCGTTCGAGTACGTATACACGGCAGCCGCCGCGGAGGAGTTTCGCGGACACTCGGGAAGCTTCGCGCTCGACGCGGCTATGCACTACCCGGTCGGGAGTCCTGTGCGGATTCGTTACGACCCGAACCGGCCCGGTGACAGCATCCTGCTTACGCCGAGCGCCTGAATCGCTTTTTTCAGAGCGGAAACAAGTAGCCCGTAGCGGATTCGAACCGCTGATCTCAGCCTTGAGAGGGCTGCATCCTAGGCCACTAGACGAACGGGCCGGGGGATAACCATTCTACCTGCGATGACCTTGACGAACGACCCCTCACGCTGAACGCGCCGATCGTCGCGCCGGGCGTCCGGCGCATCACGCTTCCTCTCCCGCTCGCCTTGCGGAACATCAACGCGTACCTGATCGAGGGCTCGTCAGGCTACTCGCTCGTCGACACCGGCATGCATACGAACGAAGCGGAGGCCGCACTACGCACCGCGCTC
>VBGU01000388.1 GCA_005881085.1 Chloroflexota bacterium
CCGGGACCTCTTCACCCGTCTCCTCTACGGCGGGCGGATCTCGCTCGCGATCGGTCTCTTCAGCGCTCTCGTCGGGACCGGCGTCGGCACGCTCATGGGCTCGTTCGCCGGGTACTACGGCAGGTCGATCGACAACGTGATCATGCGCGTGACCGACGTCGCGTTCTCGATCCCGTCGCTCCCGCTCCTCATCATCCTGAGCGCATACGCCAAGTCCGCGATCCCGGTGATGATCCTGGTGATCGGGCTCCTGAGCTGGATGTCGACCGCGCGGATCGTCCGGGCGACGGTGCTCTCGATCCGCGAGCGCGACTTCACGCTCGCCGCGCGAGCGGTCGGCGCCCGGGACGTCCGGATCCTCGCGCGCCACATCCTGCCGAACGCGCTCGCGCCCATCATCGTCGGCGCGACGTTAGGCGTCGGCGGCGCGATCATCGCCGAATCGTCGCTGAGCTTCCTCGGTCTGGGCGTGCAGGTGCCGACGCCGAGCTGGGGCAACATGCTGCAGGACTCGCAGAGCACCATGTCCAGCCGCCCGTGGCTGACGATCTTCCCGGGTATGGCAATCCTTATTACGGTCCTCGGCATCAATTTTCTGGGCGACGGTCTGCGCGACGCGCTCGATCCGACGCTCCGCTCGTGATCGCTCTCGCGGGAAGCGCTACAAATACGCGGTCGGCGGGACCCTGGTCCCGCGGCCGCAATGGGGAGGGTCGACGTGACTGACAAGCTGCGTGTAGGGGTGATCGGCGCGGGCCGCTGGGCGGGCATGGCCCACATACCGGGCTGGAAACGTTCCTCGCTGGTGGACCTCGTCGTGGTCTGCGACATCGACCGCGAGAAAGCGCAGTCGCGCGCGAAGGAATTCGACGTGCCAAGTTTCGAGACGGACTACGAGAAGGTGCTCTCGCGCAACGACATCGACGTCGTCGACATCGTGACGAGCGGCGACAACCACGAGCCGCTCACCTTCGCGGCGCTCGAGGCCGGCAAGCACGTGCTGGTGGAGAAGCCGGTGTGCCACGACTACAAGGACGTCTGGCGGGCGCACGCGCTCGCGACGTCGAAGAAGCTGAAGACAAAGGTGGGGCTGACGTTCCGCTACGCGCCGGCGATGCAGTACATGTACGACCTGATCCAGGATGGCTTCGTCGGTCAGCCGTACATCTTCAACGGCTGGGAGCAGAACTCCCAGTGGATCGATCCCGCGGGGCCGAGCCGCTTCGCTCGCGCCGACACGGGCAATGCGCCGATCAAGGTCGGATCGCTCGAGGGCTATGGCGCGCCGACCATCGACATAAGCCTCTGGGTTGTGCAGTCACGGTTGACCAGCGTCGTCGGTGTCCTGAAGAACTTCGTCCCCAAACGCAAGAATCCCGATGGCAACTGGGTGCGCACGAACGTGGACGACGGCGACATCTACATCGGCGAATACGAGAACGGCGCGATCTGCTCGATGCAGTCGTCCTACGTGACGGTCGGCAACTACCCCGGGATCGAGGCTCGCGTTTACGGCTCGAAGGGCGCGCTCATCTGCCGGCTCGTCGAGGAGTTCGGCGAGTGTCAGGTGCTCAAGAGCGCGACGCCGGAGGCCGTGGAATTCGTCGAGGTCCCGGTCCCGGCCTCGTACTTCCCGGTCGGCTACAAGAAAGGGGAGTCGTGGCGCTCGCTCTTCTACGCGAACCTCGTCCACAACTTCGCGAAGGAGATCACCGACGGCGGTGAGGCGAACCAGGGCAACTTCGCCCAGAGCGCTCGGGTGCAGGAGATCATCAACGCGGTCGAACGCTCCCATCGCGAGCGGCGCTGGGTGGACCTGCCGCTCGACACGGGCGTCGGCGACTGACCGAACGCCTCCGCGTCGGGGTCATCGGGGCCGGGCGATGGGCGAGTGCGGCCCACCTTCCGGGCCTCGTGC
>VBGU01000387.1 GCA_005881085.1 Chloroflexota bacterium
CGTGGTCTCGATCATGGCGCTGGACCTGGCCGGGCTGTTCTCCGGCGCGGTCATCGCCGAGACGATCTTCGCGTGGCCGGGCATCGGTCGACTGTTCGTGCAGGCGATGTTCTCGCGTGACTACCCGCTCCTCATGGGCATCCTGATGATGAGCTCGTTCCTCGTCGTGTTCTTCAATCTGATCGCGGATGTCGCCTACGGCTGGCTGGATCCGCGGATCTCCTACAAGTGAGCGGCAACGCTCTCGCCGAGCGGAGACGAGGGGACTCCCAGCCGTCGCGGGGACCAGTCGGCCGATCCGGCGCGGTCATCTCGCAGAAGCGGATGTTCTGGCTCCAGTTCCGGCGTCAC
>VBGU01000384.1 GCA_005881085.1 Chloroflexota bacterium
AAGGCGCGCTTCGTCGCGGGCGATGTCGACGGTGACAAGCGCAGCGACATCATCGACTTCTACGACTACCCCGACGGATCGTCGCGCGTCCACCTCATGCTTGCGGCGGACGGGCATGCACTCCGCGACGTGATCGGCGTCGCCTGGCCCATCGGCGCGATGCCGTGGCTCCCGACGCAGATCGTCGCCGGCGACTGGAACAAGGACGGCAAGGCCGACGTCGCGACGGTCACCGCGGGGCAGGACGGGGTGACGCACGTGGGCCTGCTGACGAGCCTGGGCCGCGCGCTCCAGTACGCGCCTGACGCGTGGACGACCCCCGCGGCCGAGGTGCGCGCGCTCGGATGCGTGAACTGCTGGCCCCTAAACGGCATGCCGCTCCTTGCAGGACAGCCGAACCCACACCGCCGCCCACTCGCCGTGAAGATCGACAACGCGCCCGCGGCACGGCCGCATTACGGCATCAGCCAGGCGGACATGGTCTGGGAGCTTCTCGTCGAGGGCTTCATCACCCGACTCGCCACCTATTACCACTCGCAGGATCCGCAGACGATCGGCGCGGTCCGCAGCGTGCGCTTCTCGGACCGCTACACGACGCCGATGGTCCGCGGCTCACTCGTCTTCTCGGGCGCCTCGCAGCTCATGGAGGGTCTCGTCCGCGGCGACATCGCGTCGGGCTTGTACGTCGGCGTCTCGCCACAGCTCGGTCAGGGCAACGCCTTCTACCGATCGGGCGTCGACGGCAAGGTGGTGCCGCACAACCTCTTCACGTCGTCGGCAGCGCTCCGCTCCGCGACGAGCGAGGTCGGCGGCGGCGGGTCGGTCGACGTGCCCGCTTGGGACTTCCTCGCGTCGGGACCACACCCCGCGACCGTAGGCGGGTTCCTCGGGAGCGTCGGCGCCGGCACGCTCACCATTCCGTACCGCGCCGACGCGCTCGTGCGGTACGACTACGACGCGAACGCCAACGTGTACCTCCGCTACCAGTCGAACGGCGCGCGCTACGTCCTCGAGGTCGACGCGGCGAACGGCGCGTGGATCATGGCAAAGAACATCGTGATCATCAGGACCGATGTCATCGTCACGAACGTCGTCGACGACGCGGGCGGCGCGCCGAGCCTCGACATGCGAATGATCGGAAGCGGCCCGGCCACGATCTTCCGGGACGGCCTGCGTCAAGACGGGACATGGTCACGCGCGAATCTGGTCGACGCGTTCACCTTCACCAATCTCTACGGACACAAGATGTATCTCTCACCGGGACAGACGTGGGTGCACGTTCTGCCGATGGACTGGCAGGTCTACTCGAACTAGCGCATGCCTTCCTCGTAATGGGCCGCTGGTTTCTGCTGTTCGCGCTTCCCATCCTGGTCTGCACGCTGATATTCCAGGCGATCCTCGTACCTTCCGAGGATGCGGCGGTCAATTCCTTCTTTGTGGGTGGGCATCCGTATGGAGCGCCGTTTCCGGTGGGCGCTGCCCCTATTCCAGGCACTCCGGTAAGCGGGCCTGCGCCGATTCCTCCCGAACGCTTCTCCGTCGTCTGGTTCGCCGTCGACGTGATGGTGACCGCGGC
>VBGU01000385.1 GCA_005881085.1 Chloroflexota bacterium
GGTCATCTCGATCGCGAGCTCTTCCTCGCCGAGCACGACCTCGTTCGCGCCCGCCTTACGCAGATACTCCGCCGCGTCGCGGGTGTGTGCCCGCGCCACGATGCCGATGCGCTCGTTCGTGCGCCGCGCGTATTCGACGACACGGCGCGACGTCTGCGGGTCGCGGAGCGCGACCACGAGCAGGATCGCGCGATCGAGGTGCGTCCGCTCGAGGACAAGGGCGTGAGCCGCGTCGCCGTAGATGGCGGCGGTGCCGGCGTCGCGGAGGTCCTGGATGAC
>VBGU01000389.1 GCA_005881085.1 Chloroflexota bacterium
ACCCTGCGGATTGTCGCCGCGATCCTCGGGGCCCTAATGGTGTGGAGGATCGACGAGGGAACCGACGACCTCGCTCAAACCAGGGCGACGCCGAGCGCCGTGGCTCTGGGGTCGCCGAGCGAAGCTACGCCGCGTTGACGACGAAGGTGAAGGTGCCGGTGACCGGGCTCGTCGACGTGTTCAGCGTCACGAGCATCCGCGAGCTATAGATCGAATCGCCCTCGTTTTGCGCGACGCCGGGGAAGAAGAGCTGCGAGGTGTAGGTCTGGCCGTTCACCGTGACCTTGAAGTGGATGTGCTCGGTGCGGCCGGGATAGAGACCCGGGATCACGGTCTCGAGGCGGTACGCGCCGTTTGCGTCGGTGAGCTGCCACCCGCGAAGGGTGTAGCCGGAGT
>VBGU01000390.1 GCA_005881085.1 Chloroflexota bacterium
GTCGGCGCGCTGCTCGACGTGACCGTCGATGTCGCGAGCGAGGTCGCGCTCGGTGCGGCCGCGGTCGTGCCCGCGCATCCGGCGATGAGGATCGAGAGGACTGTCGCGGCGATGAGTCGCATCGCGCACATCATCACCGAGTTCGAGGGCGTCCGGGGTAAGACTTCGCTAAAGACCTAGGAACACCGCACGGGCGTGCCCTTCGGCGTATCGGGTGGCGGCGGTACGACCTCGAACATCTTCGCGAGCTCAGCGGGCATCACATGCGAGGGCTCCTGATCGAAGATCGCGGTCGTGCGCTCGAGGGCGCGAGCGACCAGTCCGCTGCAGATCTGCTGGCCAGCAAATCCGAAGCTGAGCTTCGCGCCGGTGAGCAGCGAGAGCGTGATGCTCACGATCGTCGCCCAGTCATACCGGCCGCCGACCCAATGCTCCGCGAAAGCGACCATCTCCTTCCGGTCTTCGTCCGACGCCTCGATGTGGACGACGGTGTACTGAGTGCCCTTGTAAGCCGCGAGCGTGTTCCGTCGCACGCCGGGCCCCAGGGCTTCGATGAGCGCGCCGTCGGCCGAGACGATGAGCGCGCTGTGATTCCAGTACGTGTACGGCCGGTCCTTGCCCATGAAGCGCAGGCCCTGCCCGAACTGGATTACGCGGCTGAAGAACTCACCACCGTGCGTGAGGATGAAGTCGCCGGGCAGAGGGTCGGGATCGTCCTGGCCCGGCGGGATGTGTTCGAATCTCGCCTTCATCACCGCGCTGATCCTATCCAGCGCAGGTACCGCTCCGCGGATCTTTCGATCGCCGCGATCCCACCTCGGGGCATGACCCGATCCCACCAACCGCCGTAGACACGGTCGAAGGCGTACGGACGAACGCGATCGACGATGTGACGGATCTCATCCGGCGGGAGAGGGAAAGCTGACGAAGCGGACATCTGGCACGACCGTGATGGTGTCGCCGACCAGAAGCGCGCCGCGGCCACCCGCGCCGTCCGCCCAATGCAGCGCTGCGCTGCCCTCGAAGTGACCGCCGCACTGCACGAGCGTGACGCCGGGCGAGAGCTCGCGTGTGCCGCGCCAGGTCACGATCGCGGGATCGTCGCGCTGCACCCATTCGCGGTCCGCAATCGGGATGTAGATCGGGGCTCCACCGAAGGCCCGGCTCCACTCGACCATGGCGCCATAGAAATGCGGATGCGAGAACGCGATGCCGCTGATCCCGCCTCGCGCGCGGATCTCCGTGATGGCCGCATCATCGATGTAGCCGACGCAGTCCCACATGATGTTCGCGTTCGCGGTCCGCACGAGAAGGGCGCGCTGTCCGATGCCGAGCGATGGCGTCACGCCCACGCCGACGAGTCCGGGCTCGAGCTCGCGGAGCTCGATCCGGTGTTCCATCAGACGAAGCTCCTCGACGGTCGTCCAAGCCTGACCGCCCTGCCGCACGTACTGCCGTTCGTCCTCGCAGATGGGGCAGTGCTTCGGTGGCGCCTCGCTCGGCGGCTGCTGGACCGCGCAGGTCACGCAGATGTACGACCTCATTCGGCGGCGGTCGGCTCGGCGAGATCGTTCTCGCTGTCCGGTGGTTCGTTCAGGTTGTAGTCGCGGAGCGGCGTGAAGTAGGTCACCGCGACCGCGAGGAGTGCCGACGCGCCGGCGACCGCGAACGCGGCCGACGAGCTCGCGATGGCGACGACGAACGAGAGGAACGGCGCGGAGAAGCTGTTCGAGATGAGCACGAGGGTACGGAAGGCCCCGTTCGCGCGCCCGCGAATATGCGCCGGGACCTCGCGTTGCCGCGGCACGAACGCGTAAATGATGAAGCCCATCCACGCGGTCTCCCGGGCCGCGAAGCCCGCGACCACCCAGCGCCAGTCGCGCGCCAGTGCGGTGAGCGAGACGATGACGCCGGCCGCGGCCGCGGAGCCGAGCAGCGTGTGTCCGAGCGGCCGCCCGCGCGCGAGGCGCGGCGCGATGAAGCTCGCGAGAACGGTGACGGCGCCAGCGAGCGATAGCGCGAGCCCGATGGTGACCTCGTCGAGCCCGTTCTCTTCGCGTAGGACATACAGCACGAGGGTTTGGATGCCCTGCTGGCCGAGGTTCGCGATGAACATGAGAACAAGGAGCCAGCGGAGGATGTGGTTGCGAAACACGAAACGGAAGCCGTCGGCCATCTCGGTGGCGAGGTTCCGCGGGGTGATCGCGGCGGTCGGGCGGTGCAGGTCGTAGATCGGCGGCATCAGGACAAACACGAAGAGCGTGGGCACAAAGGCGAGCGATGCGATGTACATCGCGTTGGCCGTACCGAACGCCGCGATCGAAAGGCCACCGATCGTGGGCCCGAGGATGCGCGCGGTCCGGTCGATCCCGAAGTAGGCGGCGTTCGCGCTCGTGAGCTCATCGGGCTCGACGAGCGCTGGGATCACGCTGAAGTCCGTCGTCACGCCCCACGCGACCTCGACGGTCCCGAGCAGGAAGCCGATGAAGTACAGGAGGTTCAGGCTGAACACGCCGGCCGCGACCGAGACCGGGATGGTGAGCGTGAGCGCGACACTCAAAGCATCGCAGGCGATGAGGAGCTTCCTCTTGTCCGCGCGATCGATGAGAACGCCGAGGATCCCACCGAAGAACACGTAGGGAAGCGCCTGGACGAGACGCAACGCGGCGGCGGCCGCGATCGAATGAGTGAGGTCGAGTATGAGGAGCGGTAATGCGAGTCGCGCGACCTCATCGCCGAGTCCGCCGAGACCGACGGAGCCGGAGAAGGCGGCGAACCACGGATGACGGAGCGGGCCGAGCCGCATACCCGGCGAGCAT
>VBGU01000391.1 GCA_005881085.1 Chloroflexota bacterium
TATCGTGCGGCGCGGGCGTCCAATTGCCAGCATGCGTGATGTCGTCTCGCGTGACGAGACGAAGGAGCGGCACGCACGCGGACCCGTCCGCGTGGTCCATTACCTGAACCAGTTTTTCGGTGGCATCGGCGGCGA
Source organism: Chloroflexota bacterium (assembly GCA_005881085.1). GTDB lineage: Bacteria > Chloroflexota > Limnocylindria > P2-11E > P2-11E > 3-1-20CM-2-70-9. Next base: position 136 of record VBGU01000391.1, read on the forward strand.
GGAGCACGCCGACCATCCGGTCGAGGTGCTCACTGGGGCCGTCGGCCCGGGACGCGCGCTCGCGCGCGACTGGCAGAACGTCGCGGAGATCGTGGCCACGCTCATCGCCGGCGACAACTACGTCGCGACCTTCGCCGACGAGGCAGAGTCGGCCATCCGATCGGCCCTCGAAAGGCTTCGTCCGGATGTGCTCGTGGCCGGACCGGCGTTCAACGCGGGACGCTACGGGATGGGCTGCGGCACCGCGTGCAGGGTCGCGACGCGGCTCGGGATCCCGAGCGTGACCGCGATGTTTCCGGCGAATCCCGCGCTCGCGATGGAGCAGAACCGCAGGCTTCTCGTGCTTCCCACGGCCGAAACGGCACTCGACATGCCGCGAGCGGCGCGGGCGCTGGCCCGCATCGCGCTGAAGCTGGGTCGGGGCGAGACCCTCGGGATCGCGGCGGAAGAGGGCTTCCTACCCCGCGGTCTCCGCCGTGACGTGATGCACGAGGACACCGGCGCCGAGCGGGCGATCGCGCTCCTCAAGCTCAAGCTTGCCGGCCAGCCGTACCGTTCCGAGCTCGCGATAGAGGTGTTCGACGCGGTACCGCCGGCGCCTCCGATCGCGCGCCTCGAGGGAGCACGCATCGCGCTCGTGACGACCGGCGGCATCGTGCCGCGCGGCAATCCGGACCGGATGCGCGAGTACAACTCGGTGACCTGGCGCGCCTACTCCATCGCGGGGCTCGACGGCCTCACGGCGGAGGCGTGGGAGCCGATCCACGGAGGCTACGACTCGACATGGGCGCGCCAGGATCCGGACCGCGTCGTCCCCGTCGACGCGCTGCGGGCACTCGAGCGCGCCGGTAGGTTCGGCGCTCTCGACGATCGTCTGTACGTCACTGTCGGCGTCGGGACGTCCGTCGGCAACGCGCGACGCTTTGGAGAGGAGATCGCGCGCGATCTGCACGACCGCGGCGTCCAGGGCGTCATCCTCACCGCGACCTGAAGCACCTGCACGCGTTGCGGTGCAACGCTCGCTAAGGAGATCGAACGGCAGGGGATCCCGGTCGCGTGCGTGACAACCCTGACGACGCTCGCGACCGACATGCGCGCGAACCGGATCGTCGCAGGCGTGCGCATCCCCCACCCCGTGAGCAATCCCACGGTCGCACCGGACAAGGAGATCGAGGTGCGCACGGCGATCGTCGAGCGAGCGCTCGAAGTACTGACCGAGACCGTCGAGGGCCCGACCGTGTTCGCTGTCGACCACGCAGGGGCGCACTGATGGCGCCGCCCCGTCCGCGGCTCGAGCGGTGCAGCTTCGACGTCATCGACGCAGCCTTCGGACGGGGCTTCGGCTTCGACTCCGGCCGGCTGACCCTTGACCGCGAGGCGCTCGCGGCGGAAGTGCTGCAGGACGACCGTGTCACTCGCTGCGAGGTGCAGCTTGTCGCGCCGGGCGAGGACGCGCGCATCGTGCACATCTGCGGCACGACCGAGCCGCAGTGGCGCATCGGGGGCGGGACGTTCCCCGGCTGGGTCTCTCCGATCCGAACCGTCGGCGATGGCGTGACCCATCGCCTCGCCGGCGTGGGCGTCACGGTGTGCTGCGAGCTGCCGTGGCGCAAGACAGGCGGGATCCAGACGCCGCGTGAGAACATCGCCGAGATGCGCGGGCCGCTCGCCGCGCTGAACCCGCTCTCGCGTCTGCAGAACGTCGTGCTCGAGATCGCGTTGCGCGACGGCCTTCCCGACGAGGAATGCGACCGTGCGGTGCACCTCGCCGAGCTGCGCGCGGCCGAGCGTCTCGCGCGCGAAGCCACACACGATCGGCAGCCGACCGACGTGCGCGTGTTCGAGCTGAGCGATGTCGACCCATCGCTGCCGCGGGTGGTCTACGTCTGCCAGATCACCTCGCAGGGTCCGTACGCGGGCACCTTCTACTACGGCGGCTATCTCGACCGCCTGATGCCGACGATCGTCCACCCGAACGAGATCCTGGATGGTGCGATCGTCGACGGGAACGTCGCTGGGCCCTGGATCCGCACGCCGACGATCGTCCATCAGAACAACCCACTCATCACCGGCTTGTATCGGGATCACGGCCGGGACATCTGCTTCGCGGGCGTGGTGCTCCTGCGCGGCCACTACTACGGGATGGACGACAAGTACCGCGTCGCGCAAGAGGCGAGCAAGCTCACGCGCTGGCTTGGCGCCGACGGCGCGGTCTTCACCTGGGAGAACGCCGGCAACGGGATCATGGAGTGCCTCTACACGCTGCAGG
>VBGU01000107.1 GCA_005881085.1 Chloroflexota bacterium
CTGCATGACCCGAAGGTCCTGTTCCTCGACGAGCCGACAGCCGGCCTCGACGTCCCAACGCGCCGCACCCTCTGGGAGCACCTCACCGAGGTCCGGCGGGCGAGCGGCACCACGGTCTTCCTGACCACGCACTATCTCGAGGAGGCCGAAGAGGCCGACCGCATCTGCATCATCGACAAAGGCAAGGTCGTGTCGTTCGGAACACCCGACGACATCAAGCGGGATCTCGTCGAGGAGTACGTGCTCGTCGATGCGACCGACAGATCGGCTTTGCGCGACGAGCTCGCGCGACTCGGTCACGCGACGAGTGGCGGCGCGCCCTTTAAGGTCCAGCTAAACGGACACCCGGTCCACTCGATCCTCCGGAGCATCGAGACACCGCTCAGCGTCGTGAAGACCCACACGCCGAGCCTCGAGGACGCGTACCTCGAGATCGTGAGCCGCACCAGTGAGTGAAGCCTCCGCAATCCTGGCGCTTGCCCACCGCGACTTCATCAAGCTGCTGCGGGATCGCCAGCGGATGGTGGCCGACTTTGCCTTCCCGCTGATCTTCATTGGCATCCTGGGCACCAGCCTCCAGGCGGGATTCGGCGGCAACTCCAGCATCAACCTGCTCGATTACGTCTTCACCGGTGTGCTCGCGCAGACCGTGTGGCAATCCTCGGCGCTCGGACTGATCTCACTTCTCGCCGATCGCGAGCAGGATTTCAGCCAGGAGATCTTCGTCTCGCCGATCTCGCGCTACTCGATCATCCTGGGAAAGATCCTGGGCGAATCGCTCGTGGCGCTGCCGCAGGCGCTTGGGATCATCGTCTTCGGCTTCATCCTGCAGATCCACATCGGACCGGATCAACTCGCGCGGATGGCACTCGCGCTGATCGTCATCGCGCTCTTCGGCGGCGCGTTCGGCGTGATCGTCCTCGCGAACCTCTCGAGCCAGCGCGCAGCGAACCAGATCTTCCCGTTCGTACTGCTCCCGCAGTTCTTCCTCGCCGGGATCTTCAACCCGATCCAGAACCTCCCGCTACCGCTGGACATCCTGTCGCACCTAGCGCCGATGCGGTACGCCGTCGACCTCCTGCGTGATGGGTACTACGGATCGAGCTCGCGAGTCGTGCTCTCCAGCGCGACGACGAACCTGTTGATCATCGGCGCGCTGTTCGCTGTGTTCATGGTCGTCGGCACGTTCCTGTTTGTCCGTGCGGAGCGAAATCGCTAGGGTCTGCCCGCTAGGCGTAGACCACGATGCTTCCCACCGCCTTGTCGCGCAGCGCCTGCTTTTTCGAATCCCACAATGGCCACAGAACGTCGATGAGGTTCGGAATGATCAGAAGGATCGACAGGCCGATCGCGACCGCCCAGCGGATGAGCGCGCGAACGTAACCAATTGGCGCGCCCGATTCGTGGACGACGCGGATCCCTGCCAACTTCTTGCCCCAGGTCTGGCCGCTGGCGCCGCCGTGTCCGAGCGTGAAATACACCAGAGACAGCAGCAGGCCCGAAAAGTTCGAGAGGTCTGATCGCACCAAGCCCACGAGGATCGCGACCGGGATAAGCAGAAGAATGTTGAAGATCGCGTCGAGTGTCGATGCCCAAACACGCCGTCCCCAGCTCGCATAACGCGGGACCGCAGGCGCCGCGCCGGTTGCCGCCATGGTGCTTTCCATGCCACCCTCCCTCGTTTCGCAACGGAGGATAAGAGGCACTGCAAGCCCGTCTAGATCGGTACACCTGTGAGGAAGAAGATCACCCGGGCCGAGACCTCGCCGGCGAACGCGCAGCCGAGCGCGACGTAGAGCAAGCCCGTTGACGACTGCGTGTTCATTCCGGCGGTCCACCACGCTGCGACCGCGACAACGAGGGTCCCCAAGAGACCTACTCCGATGCGCAGAGCGAGTGCGACCGACAGCGCGGTCTCCCAGGTTCCGGTGAGGTCGCCACGGAGCGCCACGATCGCAACGAGCGCGATCTGGAGTGCGACGGCGGCGACGACGGTCAGCGACGCGCGCCTGAGAGGCCCCGGCGAGAGCTTCGGTGTGACGAGATACCAGTGGCCGAGCAGCATCGCGCCGTCCGTCCCACCTATCGCCACAGCGCCGAGCGGAAGGGCCGCGAGACCGAGCCCCGTCCCGATCGGGTCGGATTCGAGTGCCCCGGGCCGCGCTATCGCGACGATGCCCAGAGCAGCTGCCCCGGCGAGGCTCGTCAGAATCCCCGCTGCGATTCGCAGACCGCGGGCGGGAAGGAACGTCGTCACGAGCTGGATGATCACGAGGATCGTCACGACGATGAGGGCCTGACCGAAGGAGTCGAGCCTTCCAGCGTCGATTTGCGCCCTCGCCGCGAGATCACCCCCGGGAAAGGTCGGCACGAGCGCGAGCGCGGCCGCGATCGCACCGGCATCGACAAAGGCGACGAGCTTCAGAAAGCCCGACGGCGCTCGGCCACCGCGGTCGACGAGCCACATCAGGAATGACCCGCCGACGGCGAGCTCGGCGAGCACGACCGAAAGCACGATCGGGAGAGTTGCGATCGCCACTCCGAGTCAAGCTAGCGTGACGGGGTGCCACCCTCAAACGAGCACGACCGGCGGATCGCGGCGATGTTTGACCGTATCGCTCCGCGGTACGACCTGCTCAACCGTCTTCTCTCGCTCGGTACCGATCTTTCGTGGAGGCGACGGGCGCTCGAGCTCGCGCGCCTGGGCCCAAGCGGCCGCGCGCTCGACGTCGGCACCGGCACCGGTGACTTCGCGCTCGCGCTTCTCGCGCGCTCGCCCCGTTCCGCGTCGGTCACCGGCGTCGACATCTCAGCCGGCATGCTCGAGGTGGCCGAGCGGCGCGCCGCAAAAGTCGGACTCGGCCCGCGGTACGAGCGGCTGATCGCAAGCGTCGAGTCGCTTCCGTTCGCGGACGGCGTGTTCGATGTGGCAATGGCCGGCTTCGTAATCCGAAACGTGGGTGACATTCCCCGGGGGCTGCGCGAGATGCGCCGCGTGCTGCGACCCGGCGGCCGCGCGGTCATCCTCGATCTGCATACGCCGCGCAATCCCACCATCCGCCGCCTCTACCGCACCTATTCCTTTATCTCTCCCCGCCTCGCGGCCGCGCTCGGCAGCGATCCGGAGGCGTACCGGTACTTGCCGCGGTCGATCGAGGCTTTCTACGACCCCGAGGCGCTCGCGATGCTCCTGCGAAACGCGGGCTTTACCCGCGTGCGCTTCGAGCGTCTAACCTTTGGCATAGCGGCGATCCACGTGGGGGAGGCGTAGGGCGTGGACTTCGACATCCCGGAGGAGCTCCAGCTCCTTGCGCGCACGGCGCGCGACTTCGTGGAGACGCGCCTTCAGCCACTCGAGAAGCAAGTCGAAGAGACGGACCAGATCCCGGGCGACGTCCTCAAGGAAATGGGTCAGCTCGGCTTCTTCGGGCTTCCGTTCCCAGAGGAGTACGGCGGCGTCGGTGCCGGCGACCTCGGATATTGCCTCGCGCTCGAGCAGTTCGGGCGCACGTCAGCGGCTTTCTCGAACATCATCGGCGCGCACACCTCGATCGGGTCGATGTCGATCTTCCTCGGCGGCACCGAAGATCAAAAGCGCCGCTATCTTCCCGATCTGACGACCGGAAAGAAGATCGCCGCGTTCTCGCTCACCGAACCGTCGAGCGGATCCGACGCGGCGTCGATCCAAACGAGCGCGACGCTACGGAAGGGCTGCTGGATCCTGAACGGCACGAAGATCTGGGTGACCAACGGCCCCATCGCCGACGTCATCGTCGTGTACGCCGCGAACGATCGCGCCAAAGGCGCGCGCGGCGGCATCACCGGCTTCATCGTGGAGAAAGGCTTCAAGGGGTTCCGCGTCGGGAAAGTCGACGACAAGATGGGCCTCCGCGGTTCCTATACCAGCGAGCTCATCTTCGAAGACTGCGAGGTCCCCGAGGCGAACGTCCTCGGCGGTCAGGTCGGCGCCGGGTTCCGCACGGCGCTCGGAGCCCTCGACATCGGACGCGTCTCGCTCGCCGCCGGAGCCGTCGGTTCGAGCCAGCACCTTCTCGAGCTCGCGATCGAGCACAGCAAGCGCCGCCAGCAATTCGGCAAGCCCATCGCCGCGAACCAGGCGATCCAGTGGATGCTCGCGGACTCCGCCGTCGAGATCCACGCCGCGCGCCTGATGGTCTACGACGCGGCGTGGAAGCTCGACCAGAAAAAGCGCGCGTCGCTCGAAGCCGCCATGGTGAAGGTGTACGCGTCAGAGATGGCGAATCGCGTCGTCGACCGCGTCCTGCAGATCCACGGCGGCATGGGCTACATGAAGGACTCACCCGTCGAGCGCGCGTATCGTGACGCGCGCGTTTTGCGAATCTACGAAGGCACGAGCGAAGTCCAGCGGATGATCATCGCCGAGGAGCTCTTGAAGAACTGATGGGGACGAGGGTGAAGGTCGAGGTGAAGGAAGCCGCGCCGGTCAGCGGAAAACCGTGGACCCGGCACTACGATCCTGATGTCCCCGCCTCGCTCGTCTATCCACGCGTTCCGCTCCAGGCGATGCTCGACGACGCGGCGGAGAACCACCCGAACTCGACCGCGACGATCTTCTTCAACCGCAAGCGCTCGTACAAGAGCATCTCCGACGCCGCCTGGCGGTTCGCCAATGGCCTCCGTCGGCTCGGCGTGAAGACAGGCGATCGGGTCGCGCTCGTCCTTCCGAACTCGCCGCAGTTCGTTATCGCCTTCTATGGCGCCCTGCGCGCGGGCGCGACCGTCGTTCCCTGCAACCCGCTCTACACACCGCCGGAGCTGCAGCATCAGCTCGCCGACTCGGGCGCGACCGTCGTCGTCGTCCTCTCGCGCCTCTACCCCGTCGTGAAGGCCGCGCGCGCGAACACCTCCGTCGAACACGTCGTCGTCACCAACATCAAAGAGGAGATGCCGCCGGTCCTGCGGGTCCTCTTCACGCTCGCGAAGGAGAAAAAGGACGGTCACCGCCAGCCATTCGCCGGCGACCCCGGCGCGATCTCCATGAGCGAGGTTCTCTCCACACCGGCGGATCCCTTTGATGCCGGGACGGGCCCCGACGACATCGCAGTCCTTCAGTACACCGGTGGCACGACCGGCACCTCGAAGGGCGCGATGCTCTCGCACCGCGCGCTCGTCGCGAACACCCTCCAATGCCGGGCCTGGTTCACGAACCTGCGCGACGGCGGCGATGCCGCGATGGCGGTCATGCCGTTCTTCCACGTCTACGGGCTCACGGTCGTGATGAGCCTCGCGGTGCAGGGCGCCGCCGCGATGATCCTCGAGCCGCAGTTCGATCTCGAGCACGTGCTCAAGGACGTTCAGCGGTACCGACCCAAGCTCTTCTGCGGGTCGCCACGTATCTACAACGCCATCAACAACTCGCCGCTCGCGCAGAAGTACGACCTGCGCTCGATCGAGGCGTGCGTTTCCGGTTCCGCCCCGCTCCTCGTCGAGACCCATCGGCGGTTCGTCGAGCTCACCGGCGCGAGCCTCGTCGAGGGCTACGGACTCACAGAGGCTGCGCCGGTCACGCACTGCAACCCGCTGTTCGGTGAGGGAAAGCAGAAGGTCGGCTCGATCGGAGTGCCGTACCCCGACGTCGAGTCGAAGATCGTCGACCTCGAGACCGGAGAGCACGTGATGCCGCCGGGCGAGCCTGGCGAGCTCATCCTGCGGGGGCCGCAGCTCATGGATGGCTACTACAAGCGGCCCGAAGAGACGGCCCAGACCCTGCGCGACGGCTGGCTGTACACCGGCGACATCGCGACCGTTGATCCCGAAGGCTATGTCTCGATCGTCGACCGCAAGAAGGAGATGATCATCGTCTCCGGCTTCAAGGTGTATCCGCGCGAGGTCGAGGAGGCGCTCGCCTTGCACCCCGCGGTGATGGACGCCGCCGCGATCGGCGTCCCGCATCCCCTCAAGGGTGAAGAGGTGAAAGCCTTCGTCGTCCTGAAACCGGGCGCGACCGCGACGGCCGATGACATCCGCGCGCACTGCGAGAAGCACCTCGCGCCGTTCAAGCGGCCAAAAGAGATCGAGTTCCGCGAATCGCTGCCCAAGACGCTCATCGGCAAGACCCTTCGTCGGCAGCTGGCGGCGGAGGACAAGGCGAAGCGCAAGACTGCGGTCCCGGCGTGAGCCGGTTAGGGCTGAGCGGCTAGCGCTTTGCGACGCTCGCGGTGATCACGAAGTAGTCGTTGATGATGCCGTCGAGGGTGTTGTAGACGACGCGCATCACGATGTTCACCGGCTCGATGGCTGTGGGCTGCACCAGCGGAAGCGAGACGAGCTTTGCGCTCCAGACCGCTGCGTGACCTTGGTTGTTCATGGCCATAAGTTCGCAGAGTGGCGCTCCGTCGCCATCGGTCGGAGAGGTGAGTTATCTCTCCCGCGCCCGTACTCCCCCGCGGCGCGTACTCCCCCGCGCGAGTGAGTAGGGTACCCACGATGGTCGAACCGGACGTCGTCATCGTGCCGGCAGGGGACGCGTTGCTCGGCGATCCTCCGCGCACCGAGCACGTAAATGTTTTTGCCATCGCTCGGCGTCCCGTGAGCGTTAGGGAGTACGCGATGTTCGTAGACGAAACACATCACGCTCCCCCAGGGGGAGGGGCCCCTGATGGGGCAGGCGCCCCAGCGGAGTGGGAGCGCAAGCAGCTCATGGCCGACACGCCCGTCGACGGCGTGTCCTGGGCGGACGCGGTCGGCTACTGCCGCTGGCTCACCGTCGGGACCGGGCGCATCTACCGCCTTCCCGACGAACGCGAGTGGGAGAAGGCCGCGCGAATTCAGGGCACGCTCGAGGAGCTCGGCGCCTTACGCGAGTGGACGAACAGCTGGCAGAACGGCGGGCGCGTGCTCCGCACAGGCGCGGACCCGGCGGCGCGCTTTTTCGCCGGCGAGGACCTCGCGCACGTGGGGTTTCGGGTCGTCCACGGAATGACCGGCCGCTAGTGCGGCGGCGCTCTGTGCCCGTCATCGTCGCGAGTGGCAACGGCGCGTCCGCGCTCCCGGCCGGAATGCGCATCCTCGCGCGCGGCGGTTCGGCGCTGGACGCGGTCGAAGCCTGCGCGAAGATCATTGAGGCCGATACGACCGATACGAGCGTCGGCCGCGGCGGAAAGCCGAACGTCCTCGGCGAGGTCGAGCTCGACGCGTCGATCGTCGACGGCACCACCCATCGAACCGGAGCGGTGGCCGCGCTCACGGGGTACCTCCATCCGATCTCGGTCGCTCGCGCGGTGATGGAGCGCACCCCGCACGTCTTCATCGTCGGCGAGGGCGCGGCGCGGTTCGCGCGCGAGATCGGCGCCGAGCGCACGCAGAACCTGACGCCGTCGACCCGGAAGCTCTGGGTCGAGCGTCTTCGTTCCGTCGGCGAGACGCCGTCGAGCATCCGGCGTCGGACCAAGCTCCTCCCGGTCGTTCGCAAGACCGTCCGCGAGGAACGCGGCACGGTGAACTTCCTGGCGCTGGACCGGCGCGGGGACATCGCCTCTGCGGTGACCACGAGTGGTTGGGCGTACAAGTACCCAGGCCGCGTCGGCGATTCGCCGGTCGTCGGCGCGGGCAACTACTCCGACTCGCGGTACGGCGCCGCGGCGTGCACCGGCTACGGCGAGCTGGCCATCCGCAGCGTCACCGCGAAAACGGCCGTCGACCGGCTCGCCGCGGGCATGCCGCCGGACATGGTCGCGCGCGCCGCGATCGCCGACGCGAACGAGCTCGAGGACGCGGCCTTCAACATCGTGGTCCTCAGCCCGAAAGGCGTGCACGCCTCCGCGACGAATCGCGAGGGGCGCCGCTACGTCTGGATGACCACACAGATGGAAGAGCCGATGTTGGCGGCACGAATCGTCGTCAGGCGAGCTGCTCGGCTTTCTCGATCGTGAGGGTCGAGTGGCTACGCCTCGGGTCGATCACCCGAGCGCGCGAGGTGTACCGCACTGAGGAGAATGTCGCGCTCGATGATCATGCGGTTAGGACCGGCGAGGTCGAACACGATTCCCTCAAAAGGTCCGGCGAGGGCCTCTTCGAAAATCGGTAGCGCTGGCAAAGTACCGAACTCTCCGAATTCTCCCCGAGCGGACCAGAGGAGAAGACTTGATTCGCTACTGAAGCAGGGCAATAGCGCCTTGCCGTCGTCCGTCTTGATAACTGGAATCGCAATCGGTTCACCTGGCACCGGGAGATTTCGGACTGCGACGACAAGCCTCACTTTCCGGAGAAGCTCGGCCAGTTCGACGAGGGCGCCGATGGCTCCCGAGTGCACCCTGGAAAGCGCACGCACAAACTCATCGACGCCGTCGTCGGTCATCGTGCGACAAAGGCGAGGACTTCTTTCGTCTCGGGCCAATGCTCGATCGCGATCGCATCCGGCAGGCTGAGCCAGCGATAGGAGTCGTGCTCTTCGTTGAGCACAGGCTCCCAACCCGGCGGTACTTCCACCGCAAAGTTCTCGATCGCGACCTCGTTGACTCCGGCGAGGTACTCGCTCCGCCAGTCGTCAGGCACCCGGTAGCGCTGCCGGATCCCAACGTCGATGACGACGGCGTCGAGGCCCGTCTCCTCGCGGAGTTCGCGCGCCGCGGCTTCGGCGTACGTTTCGCCATCCTCGACGACGCCCGCGACGACATGCCAGTAATCGTCGATGGCGCGATGGAGCATCAGGTAGCGCCTGTCTCGATGGATGATGACCGCGATCTCGCGAGCGGTCCTCAGAGCGCCGCCACCGCCGCCTGTATCTTCGCGGTCGCCTCCCCCGCTGAGGTGCCCGCGGCGAAGAAGATGGGGTCCCCGAAGACGACCTCGACATCGCCGCGCCACCCGTTGGAGCGCGCGGGCTCCCATGACCGATCGAGATGATCGAGTGCCGAGACCTTGCTGATCTTCAGCTTCATCGGCACCACTGGGGTCGCGCCCTCGACCGCGATGAGCCCGGTCCCGGACTTGAACGGCTGCATCGGCCCGCCGATCGTGAGCTTGCCCTCCGGGTAGATGAGCACCGAGAACTGACGATCGAGCCGCGCGCCCAGAAGCTCAAGGCTGCGGCGGATCGCGCCCTCGCGCGCGAGCGGGAACGCGTTGGCGAGGACGGACGACGCGAAACCGTTGAGCTTGTTGCCGAAGACATCATCGGCGGCCGCGGCGACCGCGAGCTTCCACCGCCACGAGAGCGGGATCGCCATGAGGATGATGCCGTTGTCCCAGTGCAGGCAGTGGTTCGGCGCGAACATCACCGGGCCACGCAAGCCGATCAGCTTCTCCTGTCCGGTGACCTTGACCTTGTAGAACACGTGCACGAGCGGATAGACGAGGGTCTGCTGCAGCAGCAGACCGAACGAGCGCACGAGCGGGCTGAGCGGCCAGCCGTAGATTCCGGTGTCGCGCTTGACGTCGCGCGCCGCAGCGACCATGCGCTCGAGCTCGGCGACGGTCGCGTTCGGCTCGAGCGCGGCGTCGTCGATGTATGCCCCCAGCTCCTCCTCGATCGCGCCAAGGAGATCGACCCGCCCGAGCGAGTCGAGACCCAGATCGGCCGACAGCGTCGCGCCGGGATGTACAGCGGCCGGCGGGAGATTCGTGATCTGCGTGATGACGCGCTCGACGTCGGTCAGCGTCCGCGTCGCCGCCTGATCGCCAGTGACGGCCCGCGCCTGGTCAACGCGCTCGATGCCCATGGCGAGGAGGCGCTCGACCACGAAGCGCTTCTTCACTTTCTGCGTTGGCGTCGTCGGGAACTCGTCCTCGGGCCAGATCGTCCAGCCGCGGATCTGCTGGCTGCCCGAGAGCTTGACGTTGGTGTCGCGCACGATCGACGCGACCTGCTCCTTGTCCTTCACGAGGAAGACCGCGTGCACCTGGATGTCTTCGCCTGGGCGCTGCAGGCCGACGACTGTCGCGACCGTCGGGCGCAGCGGCGTTGCGAGCGCTTCGATGCGCGGATCGGCCGCGAGCGTGTTCTCAATGTCCTCGGGATAGACGTTCGTGCCGTCGGCGAGGACGATCATGTCCTTCTTGCGACCGCGCAGCCACAGGAATCCGTCCTTGTCGATCTCGCCGAGATCGCCGGTGTGGTACCAGCCGTCCTTGTCGAGGACGGCGCGTGTCGCCTCCTCGTTTTCCCAGTAGCCCTTGAAAACATTCGGTCCGCGTGCGAGAACCTCGCCGTCCGCGGCGATCTTGATCTCGACGCCGGGCAGGGGCGTGCCCACCGAACCGAGCCGATTCAGATCGACGCGGTTGAAAGTGAGCCCGGGCGAGCATTCGGTCGTGCCGTAGCCCTGGATCACGTCGATCCCCAGCTCACGCCACGACTCGCCGAGCGCCGGATCGAGCGCGGCCCCGCCCGAGATGATGTAGCGGAAGCGGCCGCCGAACTGTCGGTGCACGCTGAAGAACACGAGGCGGCGCAGCGACATCGGCAAGCGGCGCGCGACGCGACGCAGCTTCTCGAAGAGCTCCTTTTTTCCCTGCGCTTCGGCGCTGCGCTCGATCGCGAGCATCAGCGACTTCACGACCGCCGGCGTGATGAGCACCATCGAGACCTTGCGCTCCTTGAAAGTGCGCCGGACCACCGCGGGCTGGCGGCTCGTCGGATAGATGACCGACGCACCAGCCAGCAGCACGCAGAAGAAGCCGCCCAGCTGCTCGAACATGTGCGACAGGGGAAGGAACGAGAGCAGGCGCATCTTGGGGCCGATGGGGAAGATCTGCGTGGCGGCGATCGCGTTCGACAGGACGTTGCGGTGGGTCAGCATCGCGCCCTTCGGGTCACCGGTGGTCCCTGATGTGAACACGACCTCGGCGAGATCGTCGCCGGTGAGCGCGGCCTTCTCGAGCGGCGGGCATTCACGCGCGAGATCGGGCAATCGCTCCATCTCGTGAAGCGGCAGGCCAAGCGTCTTGGCGCGAGCGAGGGTCTGCGCCGACACGATCGCGGCGCTGGCGCGCGTGCGCGTCGCGATCTTCTCTGCGAACTCGGCCGCGTAGTTCGCCTCGAGCGGCACGAGGATCGCGCCGAGGCGCAGCGCCGCGAGGAAGGCGATCCCGTACTCGGGACGATTCACACCCCAGATGAGAACGCGATCGCCCTGCTTCATTCCGGTGCCGCTCAGATAACGAGCGACGCGAGGCACGACGTCGTTCAGGTCGCGATACGACCACGCGTGCGGAAGCCGGGCCGGATCATGAGGGCGTCTTTCGTGCCGAACTTCCGAGCCGACTCCACCAGGATGTCGTTGAGCGTCTCCACCCTTCCCCCTTAGCTCGCGAGAGCGCGAAGCGCCTCCCGGGCCCCCTCCCGGTACGGTGCGTAGTGCGAGAACAGGATGGTCTCCACGTCAAGTTCCGCGAGCCGGCCAATCGAGCGACGCGCCAGCGCCATGTCGTCCGTGAAAAAGGCGTTCGGGAGCGTGACCTTCCCCTTCACACGCTGCAAAAGGTCGCCAACGATCACGAAACGGTCCCTCGGCGAGTACAGGCAGACGCTCCCGGGGGTGTGACCCGGGGTGTGGAGGACGCGGATGCCGCCGAGTACCGGTAGCTCGTCTCCTTCGTCCAGCGGCAGCGCGTGCGATGGGGCACGCGTCAGGAGCGCGACGATCGGACCGGGCGAGAAGTTCGCGATCACTTCGCGGAACCGGATCCGGAGGCGCTCGGCGTCGGCCGGGTGCAGCAGGACCTCGGCGCCGGAGAGTGCGCCGATCTCGTGCACGCCGCCGATGTGATCGGGATGGCCATGGGTGCAGACGATGCGGGTGATGTGCTCGAGCGATCGGCCGATCCGCGCGAGATACGCGCGGAGGGGCCGCGCGGAGCCGGCATGTCCGGCGTCGACGAGCGTGATCTCGTCCCCGTCCACGAGCAGATACGCCTGCGCGCCGATGAGCCGAACGACATGCACGTTTGGTAGGACTTCTATGACACTTGATGCTAGGTGCCGATCACTCCGGCAACGTGTGCTGGGCGACGCACTCCCGTGCGATGCTCCGCGCCGTGCTCGACGCGGTTCTGCCCAGTTATCAGGTCCGCGAGCGCCACCAGACCACGGTTTATGCGAGCCCCGAGGCTGCGCTCGCCGCGGCGCTCACGGTCCCGGCGGCGTGCGACCCGATCGTGGCCGCGCTGTTTTGGTTTCGGCGGATTCCGGGCGGGAGCCTGCCGCTTCGAGACTTCTTTCCACAGCTTGGCATCAGACCAGCGATCTCGACGCCGACGGCCTTCGTCGGACTCGGCGACTTCCTCGGGGTGACGATCGCGTTCGGTATCTGGGCCGTACCGCTGGGCCCGGCTGGTGGAACCCGCCTCGCGACGGAAAACGCGCGTCCATGCCACCGACTCCGCCGCCCGACGGCGGTTTCGCCTCTACTGGTTCGTCGTCGGTCCCTTCTCCGCCCTGATCCGCCGTCGCTGGCTCGCCGCCGCGCGGCGCGCCGCCGAGGCAGGTCCCTGATCAGGCCGCGAATGTGCGCCAAAGTAGATTCGCGACGCTCGCGACGAGCAGAACGACGATCACCTGTCGGAAACGGACCTGATCGAGACGGCTGCGGATCGCGATGCCGGCCATGAGCGCGACGAGCATCGGAATGCACGCGATCACGCCAAGTGTCAGCAGATCCGGTGTGAAGAGACCGAGCGCGGTGTAGGAGACGAGCTGCACCGCCGACGAGAGCTGGAAGACCGCCGCCAGGGTGATCACGTACTCCCGCGGCGGCAGCTTCATCGCGTGGAAGAACGAGCCGATCACCGGGCTCGAGATCGAGGTCGTGCCTTGCATGACCCCGCCCACGAACCCGACGACCGGCGTGAGCAGTTGCGCGCGGCGCGCACCTGGATCGCCGACGATCCGGTCGCCGCGCGCGAGGAACAGGACGACCATCGCGGTGATGAGGATCGCGAAGGTCTTTTGATCGAGACCCGCCAGGAGTAGCGCTCCGAGAACCGTGCCCGCGGCATTCGCGACGATGAGCGGCACGAGCGTCCGCAGGTAGCCGAACACGCGCCACGACTGCAGCACGAGGAAGGTGTTTGCGACGAAGATCGGGATCGTGATGATCACGACGGCCTGCTTTGGACCGAAGACCGACGCGAGGATCGGCGTGGCGATGAGCGGAAGCCCCATCGCGGTCGCGCCTTTCGCGAGACCGGCGATGCTGAGGCCGAGGACGAGGGTCAGGAGCTGGAGCGCGCCCAATCCCGCTCGCCGACGAGCGACGACCAGTCCACCGGGTGGAGCCGTTCGCTCGCGATGTAGCGACGTCCGGTCTTCGCCAGCGGACGGCCCTCGACCCGGACGATGTCGGCGGTGTGGTCGAATCCGGCGCCGTGCACGAGCGCGGAGCCCACGCCGTAAACGTCTACGGGCACACGGAGCTCCTCGAACCGGCGGATCTTCTCGGCGTCGAACCCGCCCGAGGCGACGATCCGAACGTGTCGGTACCCGTTGCGGTCGAGCGCTTCGCGAAGCAGCTCGACGAGACGCGGCGTGACCCCGCGAAGCTCGCCGCCCGCGACACCCTCCTTCTCCTCGAGCTCGCGAAGGATCGCGCGGTCGACCAAGGACTCGCTCGTGTCGACGCGCACGCCCCAGAGGCGCGCGCCGAGGGCGTGGGCGACACCGAGCGACGTGTTGACGACGTCGTTGTTGAAGTCGACGAGGCTCGTGACGTTCACGTGTCCTTCGGGCGTTCCCTTCGCGGTGAGATGCCCGACCGCGTCGGGCGCGCGGTTGATGTACTCGTCGAACTTGAGCGTCGCCACCGTGGTGTCACCCCCATACGCCGCGATGAGGGCGTGCGGGACCGTGCCAAGCCCGGTCGAGCCCCACCATTCGCCTTGTTCGTCCGTGGAAACCGCGCTCGCGCCTCCGACATAGGCCGCGTAGCCAGAGCCCGCCTGCGCCTCGTGCCCCTGGTGGCGCGCGCCGAACATGATCACGGGCTTCCCCCGCGCGGCCGCGACGACGTCCCGCGTGTTCGTCGCGACGCGTGTTCCCTCGGAGAGCGCACCGAGGTACAGCGTCTCGAGGTGCGCGAATTCGGTGTACTCGCCCTCGATGTGCATCACCGGCTCGTGTGGCTTCGCCGTCTCGCCGTCGTAGAGCGACGACACCTCGATCTTCTCCCACGCCGGCTCCCACATGGACGCGAGCTCGCGCGAGATCTCGAAGACCTCTCGTGCCACCGGCTCGTACGCGGACCAGTCGATCGCGGGGAGCAGGGTCCAGGCGGTGTAGAGCCGCCGTTCCGCGCTGAGGTAACGGTCGAAGAGCGCGTCGGCGCGCGTGCGGTCGCGGTAGTGACCGCTACCGACATGCAGGATCGCGAGCGTCTGATCTGTCCCGACGACGACAGCGTCAGGATGCTTCTGAAAGACCTGCATCGTGACCCGATCGTGCCGCTTGTCGCGTTCGAGAATGAGCTTCGTGCGCGCGAAGTAGATGTCGCTCTTGTAGCCGGCGCGGATCTTCTCGATCGGCAGGCGGAAGATGTGCGGCCGCAGGCGATCGGTGACGATCACCGCCTAGAACATGCTCATGAGCATGCCGCCGTCGATCTGGAGCGACGTTCCGGTGATGTAGGACGCCTTCGGCGAAGCGATGAACACGACCGCCGCGGCGAATTCCTCCGGCTTTCCGTAGCGGCCCATCGGGATCACCGTCTTCTCGTAGTGCCCGCGGATCGCCTCGGCTGTCGTGTTCTGCCGCTTCGCGGTATCCGAGTCGAGCTGCTCGATGCGCTCGGTGGAGATGCGTCCGGGCTGCACGCAGTTCACGCGGACGCCGTCTTTCGCGAGATCGCTCGACAGCGTCTTCGCCATGCCCTGCACCGCGGCGCGGATCGCGTTCGAGAGGATGAGGTTCAAGTACTGCGTTGGTTGCCGCACCGTCGTAGAGGTCATGTACACGATGGACCCCCCGCCGGCTCGGCGCATGTGTGGAAGGACGAGCCGCGTGAGTCGGACCGCGGAGAAGAGCGTGATTCCGACGGCCTTCTGCCAAGCCGCATCGTCGAGATCGTCGAAGCGGCCGGGTGGGGGACCGCCTGCGTTCGATACGAGGATGTCGATCGTCCCGAACTTGTCGACGCCGGTCTTCACAAGCTTCTGGCAGCCCGCCTCCGACCCGACGTCCGCGACGGTCCACTGCACGTCCGCTCCGGTCTTGCGTTGCACGTCCTCGGCTGCGGCGCGGATCGCCGCTTCGTCGCGGCTGCACATCACGACCCGCGCGCCCTCGCGCGCGAATTCTTCCGCGACCGCGCGTCCGAGTCCCTTGCTGGACGCGGCAACGATGGTGACTTTGTCGCGGAGTCCGAGATCCACGGCGCTATCGTGCCACCATGCGGCGGGGCGTTGCTCGGCTGGGTCGGCTCATGCTCGCCGCCGCGCTTGCATATCTCATCGTCGGCATCATTTGGCAGACGGCCTTCTACCTCGCCCGCGAGCCGTCGGTGGCTGAACTCGGGTCGCCGTGGGAAGGTCTGCTCGCGCTCCTGGGGTGGTTCGTCCTGCCCTCGGCGCTGTGGCCCTGGAACATGAGCGAGTTCGTACCTGGCGGATTCGTAATCGCGATCGTCCTGTTCGCGGGCATGACCGCCCTCATGTTCGGGGCGCTCACGCGACTGGCGCCCGACGCCGCCGCGCCTACAGGACCCCGGCGGCCACCGCGGCGACGATCACCGCCGCGAGCACGAGTCGGTACGCGACGAACCAATTGAGCGAGTGGCTGCGGAGGAAGCGGACCATGAACGCCACCGCCGCGAGGCCCGAGAGGAACGACAGGACGAACCCCACCGCGAGCACGTCGGGCTGAGCGAAGAGCTCCGCCGCCTTTCGCGCGTCGAGAAGGGTCTTCGCACCCGCGCCGAGGATCACCGGCGTCGCGAGGAGAAAAGCGAAGCGCGTCGCGTCCTCGCGCCGCAGCTCGCGCACGAGGCCCGCAGAGATCGTGATTCCCGAGCGCGAGATGCCCGGAATCAACGCGATCGCCTGAGCAACGCCGATCACGAGCGCGTCGCTGACCCCGACCTCCGTCACTAACCGACGCTGGCGGGCGATCGCCTCCGCTGCGACGAACACGATCGACCCGACGACCAGGCCCGCCGCGATCACGAGCGGTCCACGCATCTCGCGCTCGATCGCCGATTGGAAAAGCACCCCGGCGATCGCTGCCGGAGCGGTGCCGAGAACGATCAGCGCGGGCATGCGCCACTGTCCGCGGAAGAGACCGACCACAAGCTCGATCCACGTTCGCGCGAAGTACAGGAGCACGGCGAGCGCGGTGCCGAGATGCAGCGCCACGTCGAACGACAGTCCGAACCGCTCGGGGTCGAGCTTGAGGAGGTCGCTCACCAAGATCAGGTGCCCCGTCGAGCTCACCGGAAGAAATTCGGTGAGCCCCTGCACCATGCCGAGGAGCGCAGCCGCGGCGAGGTCATTCAACGCATTCCTCCTCGCGCGGACGCGAGAGCCTCGCGCGCCTCTCGATCGTTCTCGCGGACCGCGTCGAGATTCTTCGCCCACGCACGCCGATGTCCCTGATCGATGAACCGCATCGCGATGCTGCCGTTGAATTCCCCGACTCCGCCCTTCGCTGCGGCGTCCGCTGCGTACCCATACGACTCGGCCGCGCGCAGGAGGTCGCCGCCAGGCGCGTTCGGAAAGAGGCCGCGTGCTGCGCGAAGGAACCGCGCCGCGGCGCGCCGCTTGTCAACCAGGATCGTTCGCATCGCGTGGTCCGCGAATGCGGCGGTGCCGGCATGCTTCGCATCGCTCCACCGCTCGTCGTCGCGCAGCGCCGCCGACCAGGATGTCAGGGCGCCATCGCTCGCGTTCGCGCCGGCAAGGGCGGTGTCGATCCCTTCCTTCGCCGACTGGTTGCGGTCCGGAGCCACGCTCTTATCGAGGAAGATCAAGCCGCCTCGGTCCTCGCTTTCGAAATCCGACCAGCCCGCGCGCCGCGGATCGTCGCCCTTGTCGAAGAACGTCCGTGCGAAGAAGGTCGGACCTTCCTCGTCGTAGCCCACGATCAGGCCGTACTCGGGCGCGCCGCCGAGACCGAAGACCAGAGGCGGAAGGCGGCCGTCGATCGCTTCCTTCGCGCGATCCAGGATCAGCGCCCGCATCTCTTCGTCGTACGGGGGAGGCTCGGGATCGAGTCGCACGCCCGCCGCGCGTGCGGCGCGCGCGAGGGTCTCGGCGTCGCGTGGCGCGGCCGCGAGCGGGTCCCAGCCCGTTTCGTCGATCGTCGTCGTGAAGGCCGCGCCCGACGATCCCATGAGCCAGTCGTATTCCGCACCGGTGGCGAGCGCGAGCGCATATGGAAAGGTGGTGTCGTGCCCCTCGCCGAACCGGAGGGGCCCGACGTCCTTGAGGATGCGGCGCTTGGTCAGGCGGCGATCTCGGGGAACGCGTGCTTCAGGATCGTGCAGGCCTGCAACGTCACCCACTTGCTCGCGTCCACTCGCGAGGGCATGCGAGCCGCGTACGGCGACCGGCCGCCCCAACGCCCGCGTTCGTCCTGTCGCGCGAGGAGCCAGCCGATCGCCGGCTGCGCGCGGTCGTCGTCGATGGCCCCGGCCGCATCGAGCGCGCGGAGGACGAACAGGATGTCGGCTTGGTAAAAGAGTGGGAACGAGAGCTGCCGCCAGAGATAGCTCGGCACCGTGTCGGTCGGATAGCGGCCGCGCTCGACCTTGTATGAGAGGAGGAACTCGACGCCGCGCCGCAGCGTGCGCTGCACTTCCCGTGTGTGAGCGGTCTCGGGAAGCGCCGCGAGGCCCCAGATGAGCCGCGCATATCCCCATGCGCAGGGCTGCTCGCCATTGATCCAGCACGCCGCATCGAAGTTCTTCGAATCGCGCACCAAACGCTGGACGAGCGGCTCGAGCCGTTCGTCGTTGCCGTACCCGGCCATGGCGACGTATCGCACGACGCTCCCGATGAGGCACGACGCTCCGTGATCCTTGTTGAAGACCCAGTCCATCCCCCCGCGCCCGGGGCGGCTCAGCTCTTCGAGAACATAACGCGCCGCGCGTCGCACGCGCGGGTCGCTGGGATCCACGCCGTACTCCACGAGAAGAAGGTTCGTCCAGTGGGTCGCCTCGTACTTGGGTCCCCAGAGGTTCGCGCCCGGCAAGCTGGCGTCGGGCCTCTGCCGGCGGAGGATCGTCGAAATGGGCGGCACGTTCATCGCGCGCTGCTGGGCGTCGCGAAGTTCGGGATCACGTGGGCCCTTGTCCAGGAGCGAACGCAGGGTCTGAGCGCGCACCGCGGGGTCGCTGCGTTCGAGAAGCCACGGCACTGGGTCGCCTTTCAAAAGCTCGCGCCAGGACATCAGGCGCCTCCGACGGACAGCTCTGAGATGACGAGCGTGGGACTCCCGAGCCCGCTCGGTCCGAAGACGATGTCGGTGCCGACCCCGACGATCGAATCGAGCAGATGCGTGAGGTTGCCGGCGATGGTGATGCCCTGCACGGGCTGGACGCGACTCCCGCGCTCGAGATAGTTCCCGGTCGCGCCGAGCGAGAACTCGCCGGACACCGGGTCGACCGTGTGCAGATTGAGAAGCGAGGTGACGGCGAGCGCGTGGTCGAGAGCGGCGACGATCGCTTTCGCATCATCGGTCCCGGCCGCTACGAACAGGTTCGAGGGGCCGATGCGCGCCGGCGAGCCATAGCCACCTCGACGGGCATTACCCGTCGGATCGTTCCCGAGCTTTCTCGCGGTCTTGAGGGACGTCAGATACCCGCGCAGCACACCACTTTCGATGAGCGTTCGCGTTGTCGTGGCCACGCCCTCGCCGTCGAATGGGGCGCTGCGGAGCCCGCGCGGCCGCCGCGCGTCGTCGACGATCGTGACCTTCTCGTTGGCCACGCGTTGTCCGATCTTGTTGGCGAAAAGGCTCCGCCCCTTCAGCACGTTGTCCGCGGAGAAGAGCGGTCCGATCGCGCGCAGCAGCTCCATGGCCATCCAGGGGTCGAGCACGACCGGCACCTTTTGCGTGGCGAGCGGCTTCGCGCCGAGCTTTTCCACCGCACGTTGCGCCGCGCGCTGCCCGACACGCGCCGGCTCCAGCTCGCCGAACCGGCGGGCGGCCTCACCGTGATAGCCGATCTGCCGGTCGCCGTTCTCTGAGGCGACAGCCGAGGTCATAGCACCGCAGTACGACTCGCGGAACGAGGCGCGTACTCCGGTGGTCGTCGCGATGATCGTCGTCGACTCGGAATCGCTGTAGGTGGTCTTGCGGAACTGCTTCACGCGCGGATCGGCCGCGCGAGCCGCCTCCTCCACCGCGAGCGCGATCGCGCCGCGCTCGCTCAGGGGGCGATCGACGATCCCCGCTTGATAGATATCGAGATCGGCATCGTCGATCGGCCGTGTCGCGAGCGCGAGATCCTCGTCACGTTCAGTGAGTCCCGACATGCGTCGGGCAATATCGACGCACGCGTTGATTCCGTTTGCTGACAGATCGCTGGTGTAAGCGAAGCCGAGCCGCTGCTCGTCGAGGACGCGAATGCCGATGCCCCTCTCGCCTCGAGCGATGACGGCTTCAATGGCACCCTCTTTGATCTCGACTGATCCGGACTGGGCTTCGCGGAGAAATATCTCGCCAGTCGCGACGGCGACCGACTTCAAAGCAGCCAGAGCCGCATCAACCGTGGCGTCGTTCGTAAGGCGTTCGCTCACGGCGAAACCGGCTGCGCGTTGCGGGTGGCATGGGGGAGCGGGTTGCGCGCGAGCCGCTGACCGGCCGCGTCGCCCGCGAGCGGAGCCCAGTGGTGGGGAGCGGACCGGTAGGCGAGCGCGCGACCCCGACCCCGGGACAGGACCCGCAACGCGTACGGCGCGGCGATCACTTGAGCTTCCCACCAACGACGACGCTCGGGATGCGGATCGTTGGTTGCGCGTCGGCGACTGGCGCTCCCTGACCGTCCTTTCCACATGTGCCCGTGGAGTACCCGAGATCTGAGCCCACCATATCTATCTCGCTCATCAATTTCGGGCCCTGGCCGACCAGCGTGGCTCCGCGGAGCGGCTCGGCGAGTTCGCCGTTCCGAATCCTGTAGCACTCGGTGATCTCGAATGCGAAATTTCCCGATACGACGTCGACTTGACCGCCGCCCATTTTCTTCACAAAGACTCCGTCTTTGACGGAGCGCAG
>VBGU01000108.1 GCA_005881085.1 Chloroflexota bacterium
CATCGTGACAGCATCAGCCCTCACCCCTGGTGTTGCGTGGCTCTACCGAAGCCGCGATTCCGGCACCCATTGGACTTACATGGAGAGCCTGGAGGTGGGCAGCTACAGCAGCGCGACGGTCGCGGTGCATCCACATGACAGTCAGCTCGTTTTCCTAGGCACAGCGACCGAACTGCGGCGAAGCGCCGATGGTGGGGTCAGCTTCAGCACGCTCATCAGCAAGACGGGCACGAACTGGACGTGGGACGTCAAATTCGATCCAACCAATGACGACCACGTCTTTCTGGTTCAGGGCTCCGGTTGCTGCCCGCTGCTAGAAAGCCGGGACCGAGGACTGACATGGCTCGACGCGGGGATCAACGCAACGGAGGTTGCGGTCGCTCCCAACGGCGACGTCTATGCAGTCTCGAGTGCTTGGGACGAGGTGCTCCGCCGTGTCGGTCAAGAGTGGGCCGATGTGACCTACTCGTTGCCGGTTCAGCGGTCCCGCTAGGCTTCGCGGCGGAGACGAGCCGCGATCTCGCGGCGGTGCTCCCACTCGTGCTCGAGCATCCGGCGGATCACGCGATGCGCGGAGTACGTCGACTGTCCCGCCTTGCGGATCCTGGCGCGTTCCGCTGGTGTGAGCGTCTTCAACCGATCGATGGCCGCCGCGCGCGCCTCTTTTAGCGCGATGCGAAGGTCGAGGTCGCCGCGATCGGCGGCGTTCGTTGGCTCGCCCATCGCCTTCAAGGGACCGACGAGCCCGTAGACGTAGCTCTTGTCAGCCCCGAGGACATGCAGAAGGATGTCGCGCAGCGAGCGGCCTTTCGGCGGCTTCGCGCGGAGCCCCTTGTCGTCGATCCCCTTCACGAGAGCGAGCAGGTCCGCGCGCGACCAGTCGAGCCACTTCACGTACCGCGCGAGCGCGGCCGGTGCCAGTGGCTTCAGGTCCTGCGGCCATAGCGCCTGACCCGAGAACAGGCCTTCCGTGTTGTGCTCCGCGACGCGCGTCTCGATCTTCTCGTTCGGAGCGACCGTCTCACCGTGGCGGTGGAGGTAGCGCAGGTAGGAACGGATGGCGTCAGGAGCTGCGGCGAGCGCCTCGTCGGTCGTGTCCGCCTGCACGACGCAACCGAGCAGGTTGAGCACGTGGACGAGAGTTTTCTTGCGCTGCGGCCCGGACTCGAGGTAGATGTCGTAGGAGGTCACGGGGTGAGGCTAGCCGCAGCGCCGCCCAAGAGGTCTCACAGGGGGAGGGTCGGCCGAGGCCGACCCTCCTCTGTGAGGTGCTTAAGGCAGGTTGAACGCCATGCTCGCGACGTGGGTCTCGCCGTTCGACACGCATTCGACGAAGTGGGTCGCCGTTCCACCGCCGGGTTGCGACGGGTAAGTCCACGACACCTTCCCCACGGCGTCCGCGGTCTTGACGACCGTCAAGAGGTTTGAGGTCACGAAGGACTTGTCCGGAAGCTGAGCGTACGCAATGCATGCGGCGCCTGCCTTCGTCGTGGCCGCGACCGCGCCGTTCTGGCTTTGCGTGATCTGCAGGCCGAACGTCGGGGAGTTCACCGTGAACGATGCGGTCTTCGAAACGCCGCCCGCAGTGATTGTGACCGTCCGGAGGCCGAGCGAAACCGCCGCGACCGTGACGTGGTAACTGCCGTCCGAGGCCACCGCCTCTGGGATCTGCTGGGTGAAGTCCGCCTGGCCCGGGATCGTGATCCCATAGTTGATCGGCGTAGCGCCTGGCGGAAGGCCGTAGAAACGGCAGATGAAGGATGAGCCTGAGACGTCAGCCGTCGGGCTGCAGCTCGAGGTGCCAAAGGCCGCGCTCGGCGCCGGGACCATGCCCTCGTAGGCCATGGCCGAATCGCCTCCGCGATCGTTGAGCTCGAGCACGACGGCCCCGACGCCGCCTCGCGATGCCTCGATCGTCACGGCGTACTGCGTGTCGTCGGTGAGCTGTGGGATGCTCCGCGGGTCGATCTTCATGCTCATCGCGGGCTCGAATCCGAAGCTGAGCAGTTGCGTGTAGACGAGAACGCCGTCCGCGAAGCGGTACCACTTGATCGTCGCGGCCCACCCATCTTGCGACTGAACGACGATCGGCGTGGTCCAACCGGACGGTCCGCCGAGGGTCCGGGTGATGTTCGGGAGGTAGACCCGGTTGGCGTACTCAGTGCCTCCGGTGAAGCCCATCGCCGTTGTGGGGCTGCGCGTGTCGACTAGCAGGGCGAATTGGCCGCCACTGACGTATATGGAGCGTTCGCCGTCGGGCAGATTCGAGCTGGCGAAGTCGTATGTCCAGACACCGCCAGGAGCGACCGCAGCCGGCCCGTTTAGGAATGTCGTGATGGGGCCTCCGAGTGAACCCCAATGCAGCACGGGCTGCGCCGGGATCGTGCCCGTGTTCTGCACGATCACTCGGCTCGTGCGACCGCTGACGTTCTTCGCCACGTACGGCGCGAATGTCCGAACCTCGCTGCCAGCGAGGACGCCGTTGTAGCTGAAGGCGCGCGGAGCGGGGTTGCTCGCGTCGTCATTGTGGCAATTGACGACGACGCCAAGCGGCTGCGTTGACGTAAGCGTGACCGCGTACTCAGTGCCCGCCGTGAGATTGGGCTCGAATCGCGGATCGATGAACTGCGACCCGCCAGCCACGATCGCTCGTGCGAGCTGCGCGCTCTTCAAGCCGTCGTAGCTCTTAAAATCGGCGGTCGCCGTGGCGAGCGCCGTGCCGAGGTTCTGAGCAATCACCGTGCAATAAAAACCGGCTGACAGCGCGGCGACGTATGGGAGGTAGACCTTCGTCGATCCGAAGGCGAGCCCGTCGTACGAGAGCGCTTCCTGCCGTTGTGGATTCGCCTCGTTTTGGTGCTCGTTTACCACTGCGACGACAGGCGAACCGAACGATTTGATGACGACCGAGAACTGCCCGCCCGCGGCGAGCTCGTTGTCGCAGTTCGGGCAGTGGAACACCGATGTCCCTGGCGCGAGACCAGTGACGGTGCGCGTCTTCACCACAGCGCCGTCAGAGAAGCGACGGAAATCGAAGGTCAGGTTCGTCGACGACGCTCCAACATTCTGGACGATGAAAGGCGTGTTCCACCCGTCGGGTCCGCCGAGCATCCTCGTGACGTTCGGCAAGTAGATCGTCGTCGTAGGCTGAAGATCGATCGCGAGTGCTGTGGTCCCAGGAGCGAATTGGACGAACGACGCGATGAACGCGACCCCGAGTGTCAAGCTGAATGCGCGAAAGAACATCGTGCTCCCCTCTCCTCCGGCTCTCAAAGGCCCTCGCCAGGTCAGCGGTCGTCAAAGCGTGCGCCTTGATGTCAAGCAGCCGACCGGCTGTCAAGGTGGTCTGCACTCTGTCGCGCACACGGTCCGAACGATGTGGTCTGCCGCACGTACGACGCGTCGTGTCCGACTCGTTCCGTCGGGTTAGAAGCCTCCGTAGCCGATCGAGCTCAGCAGTTTTCCTGTGGCGTCGACGAGGTTCGCCCGATCGCCGGTGTTGGTCCACATCGGCGTCGCTCGCGCCCAGTTCAGCCCGCACCACTCCGGATGGATCTCGTTCGTGTAAAGACGGCAGATCTGGCCAGGCTGCATCGTCAGCGTGCCGAACGGGTAGGTCTGTCCGCCACGCACGCTCGAGATCCTCCAGGCGCTCATGTTCTGCGGGAGCGAGCCCTGGTTTTGGAATTCCACGTACTCGTCGGCCTCGGTCACGGGAACGCGACCGTCGAAGACGATATCCGTGAAGACGACGTTCGCTGATGGGACGACGGAGCCGATAGCGAACCCTTCATACATCATCGCGTTATCGGCGCCGTCAGCGATCTCGATCACAACCGCGTTGACATTGCTGGGATCGGCACCGCGCTGGCCCGCGATCGTGACCGCGTACTGCGTGTCGTCGGTCAGGCCCGGCACGTTGCGCGGGTCGATTTTTACCGCGGCCGGCGGCGCGAGCGTAACGGTCTGGCGTGTCACGAGGCCCGTTCGGAAACTTCTCCAGACGAGCATCGCGCTGGTCGCGGTCACGCTCTGCAGCACGATCGGCGTCGTCCATCCCGAGGCGCCACCTAGCGTGCGCGTCACGTTCGGAAGGTCATAGGTCGCGCTGGCCTGCGCGCTCGCACCGTACCCCATGGCGCTCGTGGGACTGATAACGTTCACCACCGCCGCGATCTGTCCGGCTGCATTGGCGACGAAGCTGTACTCGCCGTCGCCGAGGCACGCGGCGGATGCGGCGAGGCAAAACGGTAACGTCGTGTCGCCGTTCGCGTACCTGGGGTCGAAGGCCCACGCGGCGCCAGGCGCCAGCGCGCTCGCCCGCGTGAACCGTTGGGTCGTGCCGCCGCCAAGCGGGGTAAACGCGATGGCAGGAATGATCGCCGTCGCGCTTACGTTCTGGACCACGATCGTCGATGTCGTGTTCGCGCGGCCGCTGTCGTTCGCGTTCTTCGCCGCGTATGCGCCATATATAGCGAACGCACCGCTCGCGATCCCGTCGGTCGCGTAGGCAACGGGATTCGCGACGCCGGGATCATCGTTCTGCGTGTTGACGATCACAGCGAGGGGTTGGGTTGATGTGATCGTCGCGGCATACTGCTGCCGGTCTCCGAGCCCGGGCTCGATGTTGGGCTCGATGAACTGCGATTGACCGGGCTGAATCGTCCGAGTCGCGACTGTCGCTGGGCCTCCGTCGAATGGTACGAAGCGCGCCGTCGCGACCGCGGCGGTCGATCCGAGATTCTGCATGACGAGCGGCGTGTGGTAGCCAAAGAAACGGCGAACGACGTTCGGCAGCCAAACCGTCGTCGCGCCTTCACTGAATCCCACGTAGCTCATCGCCTCAGCGCGGGGACCCGAGCCGGCCTGTTCGTTCACGACTGAGACGATGGGTGCGCCGAAACTCTTGACCACGACCGAGAACTGGCTGTCCGCAGGCAGGGGAGCGTCGTTCACGAGCGTCGCCGCGAACGATGCGCCGGGCGCGAGAGACGCGATCGAACGGCGCCAGACGCAGGCGCCGTCAGTGAAGCGCTTGAACTCGATCTCGAGATCGGTCGGGACCAAACCGCTGTTCTGAACAATGAACGGAGTCGTGAATCCAGTCGGTCCGCCGAGGGTCTTCGTCACGTTCGGGAGGTAGTTCACAGCCGTCGGCTGATCGGTACGAGGGGACGGACAAGGACCCGTTGATCCCGGCGATGTGACCGGGCCGAGATTGAGGAGACCGCTGCCGTAATCGCTGTCGGGGCCGGGCGCGCCGCCGTCCGCGGCAGTGGACATAAGGAACGAACGCACCTGCTCGGGCGTAAAAGTCGGATTCGCCTGTAGAACCAAAGCCGCCGCCCCTGCGACGTGCGGCGCGGACGAGGATGTCCCCGGGAAACCGACCGTTTTCGAGCAGCCTGCCGCATTGCCGTACGTCGCAGTCGATACCTCGCTCGGTCCGAGAATGTCGGGCTTGATTCGCCCGTCGATCGTCGGACCGCGTGAGCTGAACGAATCGACGAGGCCGGTCTGCCAGCATGCCGCTCCAACCGAGATCACGGACGAGACCGTCGCGGGCTCGACGATGCTTCCGGTTGCGACAGGGTGGTCGAATCCGGAACCCGTGGCAAAGAGATCGATTCGCGGTGTCGTGGTCCCGCTCGCGCGCCAAATGCCGAGCCGGAAGGTGGTGGTAGATGGATCCAGATTCGGGTAGCAAAATCCCTCCTTCGGCGGTGCTCCGACGCTCGGTCGATCGGACCCGCTCACAGGATTCACCGCGTCATTTCCGAAAAGGAACAAGTCATAGTCGCTCGAAGCGAGCGGCCACTCGTCCCACCTGAGATATGCGCAGACCTGGGTGCCGTACGCCAGCGCGAACGTCTCGCGGTCAATGCCGGGCGCAAACTGCATCCACTGTCCGCCCGGCGGCGCGGCGAAAAAGCCCGACCAATGCCGCTCGGCCTCGTTGCCGGCCGCGTTGACCCAGACGATTCCGGAGGCGATGGCATCGGCGACGATCCCCTCCGCTGTCCCGGGCCCGCCGCGTCCGTCGCCCCGGCTCGATGCGGGATATCCGGCGGAGAAGTTGATGATGCGGATCCCTTGTGATTTGGCGTAGCTGACCGCCGACTGGAGCGGCGACAGACCATCCCCGATGCAGATCAGGTAGACCGACGCCTCGGGCGCCATGTCGTAAATGATCTCGGCGACGGCCGTGCCATGAGCGCCGTCGTCTGCGGGTTTAAGGAGATTCCCGGAGCAGAGATCGACTGCGGTGAGATTCGACGGAAGATCGCCAGACGCCTGACGCGCGGGATAGTCCGCGAAGCTTCCATCGACCACACCGACCTTCACCCCCTTGCCCCGATACCCGCGCGTCTGCCACGAGCTCGCTCCACTGCTTCCGAGACCTTCGCTCGTCACGGACGCCCTCACGAGGTGGTCGAGTTGACTCATGTACCGCACGTCGTCGCGCGCCGCTATTCGTTCGAGCGCGCCGGCTGGGATATCCGCCTCGATCGATCCGGGGATCGCGCCGAGCACACTTCCTCCGGCAGCGTCGATCCCCGCGAGCACAGCGGTGGTGTCAGCGGATCGCGTGTCGATGTGGACCTTCACCCGCTCCGCCCCGCCCGCCTGGCGAAGGCTTTCGCGCGA
The DNA here is from genome assembly GCA_005881085.1 of Chloroflexota bacterium. Lineage (GTDB taxonomy): Bacteria > Chloroflexota > Limnocylindria > P2-11E > P2-11E > 3-1-20CM-2-70-9. Next base: position 6,649 of record VBGU01000108.1, read on the forward strand.
GAGCGGTCCTCCGCCGATTTCGCGCCGGAGCTCGAACGCGAGCTTCGGTTGTTTCGGCGGCGGTTCTGCTAAGTGACCTGCGTTTGCGGCGCCGCCCATGAGCGCCGTGCTACCAACCGCCACGAGGACGCACGCAAACGTAACGCGCAACACGGCAGCGCCCCCCGCCATTCGCTCACGTGGCGATTAATGCGACTCGACAGTGAGCGGACCCGAACCTCTCGTCAATCGCAACGCTGGGTCAACGCCCGTGTGACGCCTTATTCGCCGTCGAGCGTGTTCCCCACCGTCAGCTCGCGCATCCAGTCCTCGAGGAGAAGTCCGATCCGGTCGTGCTGAGGCGGAGCGCTCTTGGACATCCGGTGGGAGCGCGGGGGCTCGGGGAGTGGCCGCGCGGCCCAGTGCCTCGCCTGCACTTGCGTGAGATCTTGGGCGATCGCGGCCATCTCTCCGTTACCTCCAGCTAAACGTCTGAGTACAGATACAACCATCGGCGTCGACAGCTCGATCTGGTTGATCACTGTTCGGGACAAGGCTCATGCCAGCGGTCTGCCAGGTGAACGGTCCGATCGGTCGTGATTGAGTCGTGAATTGGTGACGGCGGGTCGCACAGCAGCCTTGACGATGAGTAAGCGCCGACTTACTCTCGAAAAATCGACGCGTTTGCGGCCCTCGGCGAACCTCGGCGCCGCGAGATCCTTCGCCTCGTCGCGAGCAAGGAGCTCTCGGTGGGCGACATCGCCCGCCGCTTCGACGTCACGAGACCGGCGATCTCGCAGCACCTGCGCGTCCTGAGGGAGGCCGGCCTGGTGACCGAGCGCCGCGACGGGACGAAGCGGTTGTACCGAGCGCGCCCCGAGACCATCGCGCAGCTCTGGGCCTCCCTCGAGGTCTTCTGGTCCGAGAGTCTGCGTACGCTGAAGGTCGCCGCCGAGCACGAAGAGCAGCAGAGGAGGTCAAGGAGGCATGGCCCTCGACACGAAAGTCATTGAGCGGGTGATCACGATCGACGCGCCGCCGGAGACCGTCTTTCGCCTCCTGACCGATCCGGTCCAGTACGTCCGATGGAAGGGCCGGCTTGCGGAGCTCGAGCCTCGCCGGGGCGGCGGGTTCCGGGTCGAGTTCGGAAGTGCCAAGGACATCGCCGCGGGAAAGTACGTCGAGGTCGTCCGAGATCGGCGCGTCGTCTTCACCTGGGGTTGGGAAGGCAACGAGATGGTCCCGCCCGGATCGAGCACCGTCGAGATCGATCTTCAGCCGATGGGATCGGGGACCCGCCTCCGTCTCGTCCATCGCGGGCTGCCGCAGGAGGCGATCGCGAGCCACACCGAAGGTTGGGATTACTTCCTCCCGCGTCTCACCGACGTAGCCGAGGGACGACCGGCGCGCGAGGCACCGCAACACACCGAGTCCACGACCT
>VBGU01000386.1:0-321 GCA_005881085.1 Chloroflexota bacterium
TAGCGTTCCTTGTCGGCGATGAGCTTGATCGCGTCGTCGTTCGTGACCTGCCAGAACGCCCGAGTCGTCCCCCACACCCAGAGGAACGTGGCCGAACGCGACGTCCGGCCCTTCGCGTCGGTGGCCTCCGCGACGAGGCGGAGCGTTCCCGACTTCGTCGGGCGGTAGAAGACGGCGCCCTCGCCCTTCGCGTTCGTCCGCGCCGACAGCGTCGCGACGAGCGTGTCCTTCGGGTCGCTGCGATAGCGGCGGCCGCCGCCCGGGACTGTTTCCTTCGTGGTGATCCATTGGCGGTCGTACACGCGCACCGTGACCGCGCGG
>VBGU01000386.1:427-2307 GCA_005881085.1 Chloroflexota bacterium
ACGGTGGTGCTGCCCGCGACGGCCTGACCGTTCTGGTCCTGCACTGTCGCCGAGAGCGTGAACCGCTGCGCGCCTTCCGAGGTCGCGAGGGCCGCGGGTATGCCGAAGCTCGCGACGCCGTTCCCGTCTGTCTTCGCGGTGCCCTTCGCGCGAAGCGCGTCGCGCGAGACGAACGGCTTGCTGTAGTCGAAATCGTTGAACGAGAAGTACTCGTAGCCCGGGACGCGGAGCGTGTACGGGTCCGCGAGCGCGGACCACTCGAGGCCCGCGCCGCTCACCGCGCCGCCGAAGAAGAAGCTCGCCGTCGCCTTCGCGTCGATCGTGTCGCCGTCGACGTAGGAGGCCCTCCCCGCCGCGACGCCCACCTCGAACTCGGGCTTGCGGAACTCCGCCACGAGGAAGCTGTTGCTCGCGACGTTCCACGAGTTCCCGCGCGTGTAGCTGATGCTGACGACGTAGTTGCCGGTCGGCGCGTCGCTCGGCAGCACGAAGCTGCCCGCGAAGGAGCCGAACTCGTTCGGATGCGCGGAGTCCTGGCGCACCTGCTGCCCGCGCGCGTTCACGATCGCGATCTGGAATGTGGAGTCCGTCGGCGGCAGGCTGTATGAGGCGTCGTCGTCGGCGCGAACCACGCCCTTCCACTCGACCGTCTCGCCGGGCCGGTAGATCGGGCGATCGGTGTAGAGGTGCCCGACCCACTCGCGCGCGTAGTAGTCGCCGGGCAGCGAGAACTGGTACGCGTTCATGCTCGGCCAGCGCGTGCTCGTGACCGCGTTCCGGCCGCCGCCGTCGATCCAGAGGACGTACGAACGGTCGCCGGTGTAGCCGAGGACCGGCACCGGCACCTTGAACGAGGCGAGGCCGTTCGCGTCGGTGCGGATCTCGGTGGGCTCGAGGCCCGGACCGTTGCCGCGGACGTTGACGCCCTGGAGAGGCGCGCCGGTGTCGTGGTCCAGCGCCCACGCGAGAAGCTCGTCGTTCGAGAGCTTCGTCACGAGAACGGTGTCGACGACCGCGAAGGCGAAGTACGACCCGAACCCGGTGGTCGTACCGAGGTAGTAGTAACCCTTCGCCAGCGGTCGTTTCGCGATGCCCGACAGCGAGGTCGACCCAAGGATGACCTCGTCCTTGGCGCCGCGGACCGTTTCGGTCCACGTGCGGAGACTCGGCAGCGACGGCTTGAACTGCCGTATCGCGCCTGGGTCGTGCATCATGCGCCGCCCTTCATCCGGGGTGAGCGGCCAGAGCGTGAATTCGACTGATGGCAGGTTCGTGGTCTGGAAATAGAGGATCGGTTCGGCCGACGACGAGTACACCGCCGCCGAGCTGTACCCCGGTAGCGCGAGCGAGACCGACGGCGTCGGCGCGCCGGTGGTGAACGTGAACTCGTAGCCGCCCATGGCCTGGCCATACCGGTCGGTCGCGCCCGGCCGGAGAGTCACGGTGTACGTGGTCGACGACTTGAGCCCGACGCTGACGGTGATGCCGTTCTCGCTCGGGTACACGTTCCCTTCGAGGTCCGCGGCGCTGAACCCTGAGACGCTCACCTTGTCCTCGAGAGTCGTCGGATCCATCGGCGTCGCGAAGTTGATGCGTACGCCGTAGCGGTACGCGTTCTGCTCGCCGTTCGACGGCATCGTCGACGCGACCGACGGCTGCGCAATCGTCGTGAACGTGGACGTGCGCGGATTCGCGCTCACGCCGCCGTGCGCGCCCTTTAGTCCCTTGTCGAGCGTGACCTTGTACTGCGTCTTCACGCCGAGACGCTCGCTCGGGTTCCATGACAGCACGGTCCGAGCGTCGTTCCACTTGAGCGTCCCCGGCGGCACCGCGCCGGTGTTGGGGTCCTGGATGCTGAACCCCGACTGCGCCGCCGGATC